>NZ_PSWB01000038.1:0-25875 GCF_002931865.1 Rathayibacter sp. AY1C7
ATCGTGCGCGAGCGGGGCCGAGGGGCCGGGGCGGCTCCGGGGCGGAGGCGGGGCCGCTCGCCCAGGGCGCCGGGCGGCTCGGAGACCACTCCGAGCAGGGCGGGAAGGCAGGCGGCTCGGTGCCCGGAGATGCGCCGGCACGGGGTACCGGAGAAGGGAGGCGAGGGAGCCGCTCTCCCGGCGCGGACACGCCTTCACCGGTCTCTCCGCGATGCCCGCCGAACCCCCGGCAAGTCGGCGGAACGACGGTCTGGACACTCGGTCTCCTGTCCGCGGGACGAGGGCAGGACAGCGAGAGTCTCTCCGCACCAGCGACCCCCACGAGGGGGACAGGATATCGCCCTGCCTGCCGTAGTTTTGGGGACACGGGACAGCCCTGCAGGGGGACGTCCCGCTCCCCTCTCCCCCGGTAGGGACCGCGATCGGTCGCCGATCTCCTCCCCTCCCCGCAGCGCCTCGAGCGCCGCGTCGTCCGCCTCGAAGGAGCCGACCATGAAGAGCTACACCCCCGCCCCTGTGGAACTCGGAGCCGGCTTCGGCACCGGTGCGATCGGCGACTACGAGCGCTGGCGCGTCGTCGGCGTCTACGCCCAGGTCGTCATCGCCGAGACCACCGGCGGCAAGCGCCGCAACTACAGCCGTTCCTTCGTCACGTACCGCCTGGCGCAGGAGGCGGAGCTGCTCCGCGCCTCCTAGGTCCTCCGCACTCCACGAGCGCGCGTCCTCCCTCGGGAGGGCGCGCGCTTCTGCGTTCCCGCTCGACGTCGTCGCTCCCGCCCGCGGTCCGGCAGGGCGCCCCTCGAGGCCGGGAGAGGCGCTCGGAGGCGTTCACAGGCCGTCCGAGCCGCTCCTCCTCCCGGGTGTCTCCTCGACGCGACGCCAGGCCCTGGACGCCGCGCAGCCGTCCGCCCGCACCCGACAGCGGACGCCCGCGCGGACGACCGCCGCGCCTCGCTGCGTCCGCGCGACCGGCGCGTCTCCGCCTCTGCCCTCCGGGAACGGCGAAGGGGCCCGGTCCGAAGACCGAGCCCCTCAGGGATGCGGCAGGAGCCGCGTCACCGCGTCGTCAGTTCAGCGAACCCTCGACGGTCTCCTCGAAGGAGGTGGTGTTGCCCGTGCCGTACTTGTAGATCGAGACCGAGGCCTCGCTGGTGTCGCCGTTCTCGTCGAACGAGATCGGGCCGGAGAGGCCGTCGTAGTCGACGTCCTCGCCGTCGGCGATGAGCTTCGCGCAGTCGGCGAAGGTCGTGCACTTGGTGCCGCCCTCCGAGACCGACATGAGGTTGTCGCGGATGGTCGCACCGTCCGTCGCCTTGCCCTGGAGCGCGGCGAGAGCGGTCAGGACCGTGGCGTCGTACGACTCCGGCGCATAGCTGAACACGGTCAGCGCGTCGTTGCCCTGCGACTCGACGAGCGACTGCAGCTTGCCCTGGAAGTCCTCGGACGCCTGGACGCCCGGGTTGGTGAACTGCGCGCCGGCGATGTCGACGTTGGTGTCGGACTCGCCGATGACGCCGTAGTTGCCGTCCGTGCCGTAGAGCTTCGAGAAGTCGAAGCCCTTGGCCGAGAGCTGCTCCGCGATGGTCTTGATCTCGTCGAACGAGATGACGACCAGCGCGTCGGGGTTCGGGGCGAGGACCGAGGTCAGCGCCGAGTTGAAGTCGGTCGAGGCCGGCTCGAAGATCTCCTCGGCCGCGACGGATGCTCCGCCCGCCTCGAGGGTCTCCTTGATGTTCTTCTCGAGGCCGGTGCCGTACGCGTCGTTCATGTACAGGATCGAGACGTTGGTCTTGCCGTCGCCGAGGATCTTGTTGCCGAGGATGCGGCCCTGGAGCACGTCCGAGGGAGCGGTGCGCCAGTAGTAGCCGTCGTCGTCGTAGGTCGTGAAGTCCGGCGAGGTGTTGGCCGGCGAGATCTGGACGACGCCCGCCTGGGTCACCTGGTCGATGAAGGTCTTCGAGACGCCCGAGGACGCCGCGCCGATGATGGCGGAGACGTTGTCGGCGATGAGGGACGTGGCCGACTGCGTCGCGATGTCGGTCGTGGTGTCGCCCGAGTCCTTCTGCTCCACGTCGATCGTGATGCCGGCCTTGGCGTCGTTGATGTCGACGACCGCCTGGTCGACGCCCGCGATCTCGGGCGGGCCGAGGACGGCGAGGGTGCCGGTCTGCGGGAGGATCGTGCCGATCTTGAGGGACAGGTCGCCCGAGCCGCTGTCGCCGCTCGATCCGCTGTCGCCGCCGCCGGCGCAGCCGGCGAGGACGAGAGCGCTGGCGCCCAGAATGGCGACGCCGCCGAGGGTTGCCCGGAGGGACCGCGCGCGGGCCGAGCCGGCCTTCGCGTAAACGCCCATGTTGCTCCTTGAGAGGTGTGTGTCAGTGGGAGCGGCGCCGGTGGCAACCGCTCGGCCAACCTAACCTCCGAAGCAGCCGTGAACAATACAGGGGTGTTACCAATACGTTTCGCGACCGGATCGTTACCATTCCGCTGTCGCGCCGCGCCAGGACGACGCGTTCCGCAGATCAGACGGAGGATCGGCGCCGTCTGCGCTCCGCGGCGACGAGGTCGCCTGAGAAGATCGCCAGGGCGGCCCACACCAGCGCGAAGCCGATCCAGCGCTCGAGCGGCATCTCCTCGTGCAGGACGAAGGCCCCGACGAGGAACTGCAGGAACGGCGTCAGGTACTGCACGAAGCCGACGATCGACAGCGGGAGCCGGCGCGCGGCGCCCGCGAACAGGAGCAGCGGGACGGCCGTGACGATGCCGGCCGAGGCGAGGATGAGGGCGTGCCCCGTCCCCTCCGTCGTCAGGGTCAGCCCCACCGTGGAGCCGACGACCGCCAGCTGCACGACGGCGAGCGGCGTCAGCCAGAGCGTCTCGAGCGTCAGTCCGCCGACCGCGTCCACCGTGCCGCCGACGCGGCTCTTCACCAGGCCGTAGAGGCCGAACGAGAAGGCGAGGGCGAGCGAGATCCACGGGAAGGATCCGTAGCCCACCGCGATGACCAGCACCGCGACCGCGCTGACGCCCATCGCGGCCCACTGCAGTGGCCGGAGGCGCTCGCGCAGCACCAGGACGCCCAGCAGCACCGTGACCAGCGGGTTCATGAAGTAGCCCAGGGCCGCCTCGATGACGTGGCCCGTGGTCGTGGCGATCACGTAGACCTGCCAGTTGACGTAGATGAGCACGCCCGCGATCGCCATCATGCCGAGCAGGCGGGGGCGGCGCAGCAGCGCGCCGAAGGAGCGCCAGCCGCGGAGGACCGTGAGCAGGATCACGCAGAAGACGAGCGAGAAGAGCACTCGGAACGCGACGATCTCGAACGGCGAGGCCGGCGCCATCGCGATGAAGTAGAGGGGCATCGCACCCCAGAGCAGGTAGGCCGAGAACGCGAACAGCAGCCCCGTGCCGGACATCCCGCCCGGGCGTCCCGCCGCTCCGAGCGCCTCCACTCCTTCGCCGACGGGCACGTCCGAAGGGGACGGCGAGACGGACTCGGCAGGGGTGCGGGAGCTGGTCACTCCCCCGATGCTACGCAGCCGCGGGGTGGGGAGACGGCCCCGTAGCGGGCGGATCAGGCCACTGGCCGCGAGGAGGACCGGGAACGACGGAAGGGCCCGCCGACCGAGGTCGACGGGCCCTTCCGAGGGATGCTGCCTAGCGGACGACGACCGCGAGGACGTCGCGAGCGGAGAGGACCAGCAGGTCCTCGCCACCGAACTTGACCTCGGTTCCGCCGTACTTGGAGTAGATCACCTTGTCGCCGACGGCGACGTCGAGCGGCACGCGGTTGCCGTTGTCGTCGATGCGACCGGGTCCGACGGCGACGACCTCGCCCTCCTGCGGCTTCTCCTTGGCGGTATCGGGGATGACGAGACCGGAAGCGGTCACCTGCTCCGCCTCGACCTGCTTGATGACGATGCGATCTTCGAGCGGCTTGATGGACACCGACACGGTTGACCTCTTTCTTGACGACGATGTGGGCGGAACGCGGTTCTGGCACACACGCTCCGAGAGTGCTAGATCCATCGTAGGGGCTCCGCTGGCACTCGTGCAATCAGAGTGCCAAGCGGGGCGGCGGACCCGCCGGGAGGCCGTGGCCTACCATGGCCGGATGCGACGCGACGAGCTGGTCGAGCTCCTCTCCCCCGAGGGCCTCCGGCTCCTCGACTCCCTCGACGGCTACCGGTCCGACGACCTGGTGCGGGCTGTGGCAAGCCTCCGGGCCGCCGGCCACTCCCCCGTCCTCGTCGCCGCGGTGCTCACCCAGGCGAGGCTCCGGCAGAAGGCGGAGGCGAAGTTCGGCGAGTTCGCCCGCTCGATGCTCTTCACGGACGCGGGACTCGAGCAGGCGACGCGGCTGCGCGTCGCCGCCCTGCACGCCGGCCGGTTCGCCGCGGCGGGAGCGGCGCGCGTCGCCGACCTCGGCAGCGGGATCGGCGGCGACGCCCTCGCGATGGCCGCGATCGACCTGGCGGTCACCGCCGTCGAGGCCGACGAGGTCACCGCGACCCTGGCCAGCTTCAACCTCGCCCCGTTCCCCGCGGCGAGCGCCGTGCACTCGACGGCCGAGGGCTTCGACCTCGACGGCTTCGACGCCGTCTACCTGGACCCGGCACGCCGCACGGCCGGCCACCGCGAGACCCGCCGGCTCGACGATCCGGACGACTACTCCCCCTCCCTCGACTTCGCGTTCGGCCTGGCCGAGCACCGTCCCGTGGGCGTGAAGGTGGGTCCCGGCTTCGACCGCGAGCGCCTGCCGCGGGACGCCGAGGCGCAGTGGGTCTCGGTCGACGGGGAGCTGGTCGAGACCGGGCTCTGGTTCGGTTCTCTGGCGCGCCCGGGCGTGCGCCGCTCCGCTCTGCTGCTCGGCGCGGCCGGCTCCTCCGAGCTCACCGCGGCGGGCGACAGCGAGGACGAGGAGGTCGGCCCCCTCGGCGCGTTCGTGCACGAGCCGGACGGCTCCGCGATCCGCGCGCGCCTCCTGGGCGAGCTCGCGCGCTCCAGCGACTCGCGGATGCTCTCGCCCGGCATCGCCTACCTGACCGGCGACCATGCGGCCGCCTCGCCCTTCCTCCGCAGCTTCCGGGTCCTCGCCGAGCTGCCGCTGGACGAGCGCACGCTGGCGAAGGAGCTGCGCACCCGCGGCATCGGCGTGCTCGAGATCAAGAAGCGCGGGGTGGACGTCGATCCCGCCCGCTTCCGCAAGCGGCTGAGCCTCTCCGGCACCGGCAGCGCGGTGCTGATCCTGACGCGGATCGCCGGGCGCCACCGCGCGCTGCTCGCGGAGCGCGTCGAGCGGCCCGCGCCGGCTCAGTAGCCGGAGGTGCCGGCGGCGAGGGCGACCACGACGAAGACGAGGAAGACCGCCAGGTAGATCAGCGAGACGGCGATGCCGGCGAACCCGGTGATGATCGCGGTCAGCGCGAAGCCGCGCGCGGCCGGCTCGCGCCGGCGTCCGAGGAAGCCGAGCACGACGGCCGGAGCCGACAGCACCCGGGCGGCGGCGGAGGGGTTCCGTCCGCTCACGCGGGCAGGTACCCGCCGTCGCGCAGGTCGCCCACGAAGGCCGTCCAGGCGAGGTAGGCGATCACAGCGAGGACGATCGCGAGGTAGCCCAGCACGAAGCCGGCGACCGCGAGACCGCGGCCGCGCTGTCCGGAGCGTCGGGCCTGGGCGAAGCCGATGTGGCCGAGGACGATGGCGGCGGGCGCCAGCCCCAGCAGTCCGCACACCAGAGCCGCGACCGCGAGCGGGTTCATCGGCGGGCGGCGGGGCGGGAGACCGGGGTAGGGATCGGCGGCGGCCGTCGGCGGCGGGTAGGCCGCCGACGGCTCGCCGAGCGGAGGGGCGAACGGCGCGGGCGCCGGTCCGGTCTGCGGTCCGGGCGCGGTGTCGTCGGTCACGGTGTCCTCCTGGTGGTGCGGGCGCCCCCGAGCCTCGGAGGCGTGTCGATCAGTACCCGGTCGTGGGCATGGTCGCCGCGATCGAGAAGAGCGCGACGAACGAGATGATGGTGATGATGATCGCGACGAAGCCGATGATGACGGCGGCGAGGGCGAGGCCGCGGCCCTTCTCCCCCGTGCGCTTGATCTGCGACAGGGCGATGAAGCCCAGCACGATGCCCACGATGGAGACGAAGAACGAGGCGATGAAGCCGATGATCGCCAGGATGTTGTAGCGGTCGGACGCGGGCGTGTACGGAGTGGTCATGGAATCCCCCAGGGTCAGGAACGAGCGGATGCGGCCAAGAGTGGCAGTGGCACGATCCGCCTGTCAAAAAGCTGGACGGCGCTTGCGCGCCCCGGCTGCCGCCCGGTAGAGGCCTCAGCGGACCTGGATCTCGGTGACCGGGAGGGTCGAGTCGGCCCCGAATCCGAGCCCCGACGGCGGATGCCCCGCCTCGATCAGCTGCGCCGCCAGTGCGGCGATCATCGCGCCGTTGTCGGTGCAGAGCGAGAGCGCCGGGATCCGCAGGGTCACTCCCGCGGCCGCGCACCGCTCCTCCGCCAGCGCGCGCACCCGGGCGTTGGCGACCACGCCGCCGCCGAGCAGGAGGCGCGGCACGCCCCGGTCGCGGCAGGCGGCGAGCGCCTTCGTGAGCAGGACGTCGGCGACCGCCTCGCGGAAGCTCGCCGCGACGTCGGCCACGGGCACCTCCTCCCCCGCGTCCTGGCGCTTCTCGACCCAGCGGGCGACCGCGGTCTTCAGCCCCGAGAACGAGAAGTCGTAGCGGTGGCGCTCGAGGTCCTTCGGCAGGCTGAGCCCGCGGGGGAAGCGGATCGCCTTCGGGTCCCCGTCCGCCGCCACCCGGTCGATCTGCGGTCCGCCCGGATAGGGCAGGCCCAGGACTCGCGCCACCTTGTCGAAGGCCTCGCCGGCGGCGTCGTCGATGGTCTCGCCGAGCAGCTCGACGTCCGACACCAGATCGCGCACGTGCAGGAGCGAAGTGTGCCCGCCCGAGACCAGCAGCGCGATCGTCGGCACCTCGACGGGGCTGCCCTCGCTGCCGTCTGAACGGAGGACGTCGGCTCCCACATGTCCGACGAGGTGGTTCACGGCGTAGAGCGGCAGGCCGAGCGAGACGGCGAGCGCCTTCGCCGCTCCGACGCCGACCATGAGGGCGCCCGAGAGCCCCGGTCCGCTGGTGACCGCGATCGCGTCCAGGTCGCCGAGCGCGACACCGGCCTCGGAGAGCGCCGCGTGCAGGGCGGGCTCGAGCGCCTCCAGGTGCGCCCGGGCGGCCACCTCGGGCACGACGCCGCCGTAGCGGGCGTGCTCCTCCATCGAGGAGGCTATGGTGTTCGAGAGCAGCGTCGTGCCGCGGACGATGCCGATCCCCGTCTCGTCGCAGCTGGTCTCGATGCCGAGGACGAGGGGTCCGGTGCTCACGGGGTCTCCTGGGTCGGGGTCGGCGGCAGGCGCATCACGATCGCGTCCACTCCGTCGGGCTGGTAGTAGGCGGGGCGGACGCCGATCTCCTCGAAGCCCTCCGAGCGGTAGAGGGTCTGCGCGGCGGGGTTGTCGGCGCGGACCTCGAGGAAGACCTCGCGGGCACCTCGCTCGCGGGCCGCCTCGAGGAGCGCGCGCAGCAGTCGGCGGCCGAGGCCGGTGCGGCGGACCCGGGCGACGACCGCGATCGTCTGCACGTCGCCCTCGTGAGCGCCGACGGGGCAGAGGAGCCCGGCGTAGCCGACCACCTCGCCGTCCTGCTCGGCGACCAGGTACCGGGTGTGACGGCTCCGGATCTCCTCCGCCATCATCCCCCGCGACCAGGCGTCGCCGGCGAACTCGGACTCCTCGATCGCCATGACGGCGTCGAGGTCGTCCGCCTGCGCGTCGCGGAGCACGGCCTCGCTCATGCGGTCACCCGCTTGGGGCCGGCCGACAGCGTGACGTCGGGCGAGCGGAGGTAGAGGGGCTCGTCCGCGGCACCGGGCCGGCCGGCCGCGCGCAGGCGGGCGGCCACGACTCCGAGCTCGCCGGCGGAGACCGACTCGGCCTCCAGGCGCGGGAGCTCCGGATGCGGGAGGGCCGGCGGCTTGTCCAGGCCCGGGCCGGCGAGGCGGACGGGGAGTCCCTGGTCGTCGAGCCCGTCGTAGGCGCTCCAGTACAGCTCGCGGCGGCGGGCGTCGGTGACGACGAGGAAGCCGGCGGCGCGCCCGTGCCGCAGCGCGGCGAGCGCGATCGCGTCGTGCGAGACCACGGGGAGGGTGGGGACGCCGCGGCCGAGCGCGAAGGCCCGGGCGGCGGCGATCCCGACCCGGAGGCCGGTGAAGGGGCCGGGGCCCATGCCCACGGCGACCGCCTCGATGCCCCCGGGAGCCACGTCGGCCGCCTCGAGCGCCTCCTGGATCAGCCGGCCGACCACCTCCGCGTGGCGCATGGTGTCGGTCTCGGTGCGCTCCGAGCGCACGGCGCCCGCGGAGTCGACGACGGCGACGGAGGTTCCGGAGGAGGTGTCGATCGCGAGGAGCACGCGTCCAGGGTACCCGCGGGCTCAGCTCCAGCCGGTGCCGCGGAAGCGGACGGTGCGCGGCTCGATCGGCTCCTCGCCCTCCTCGGCGTCGGAGTCGGCGGTCGGCCGCTCGATGACCACGTCGAGCCAGGACTCCGCGACGCCGTCCAGCATCCCGGCCCCCCACTCCACGACGACCACCGAGCGCGCCGGATCGAGGTCGAGGTCGTCGAGCTCGACCGGCGAGCCCACGCGGTAGGCGTCGACGTGCACGAGCGGCGGCCCGTCGTGCAGCGGCGGGTGCGTCCGCGCGATCACGAAGGTGGGGCTCGTCACGGGACCCCGCACGTCGAGGCCCTCGCCGAGCCCGCGCGTGAAGGTCGTCTTGCCCGCGCCGAGCGGCCCCGTCAGCACCAGCAGATCGCCGGCGCGCAGCACTCGGCCGAGCTCGCGGCCGAGCTCCGCCATGGCCTCCGGATCGGCGACCTCGACGACGCGGTCCGCGAACCAGGAGCGCTCAGGCACGGCCGTCCGCCGCGCTCAGCAGCCGCCGCTGGACGCGCGGCCCGAGCCGGGTGACCAGCTCGTAGTTGATGGTGCCGCACCACCGCGCCCACTCGTCGACCGAGGGGACGCCGGTCGTCGGGTCGCCCCAGAGGGTCACCGGGTCGCCCGTCGCGACGCTCGCGTCCCCCACGTCGACGACGAACTGGTCCATCGCGACCCGCCCGGCGATCCGATGGCGGCGGCCGCCGATCGAGACCTCCGCGACGCCGGAGGCGCTCCGCGGGATGCCGTCCGCGTAGCCGAACGGCACGAGTGCGAGGGTCGTCCCGCCCTCGGCCCGCCAGGTGTAGTCGTAGCTCACGCCGGTCCCGTGGGGCACCCGGCGGACGCCGGCGACGCGGCCCTGGAGCGTCATCGCCGGGACGAGCCCGAGCTGGAGCGAGGTCTCGTCCTCGAACGGCGAGAGTCCGTAGAGGGCGATGCCGCTGCGCACCATGTCGAGGCGTGCTTCCGGGAGGCGCAGCGCCGCCGCCGTCGCCGCGAGGTGCAGGACCGGCGCCTGCACCCCGTGCGCGGCCAGCACGGCCTCGGCGCGGCGGAGGAGCGCGAGCTGGGCGAGGTCGTCCTCGCGCGAGGTGTTGGACAGGTGCGAGAAGAGCCCGGTGAGGTGGACGGTGCCGCGAGCGCTGTGACGGGCGAGCGCCTCCGCCAGGTGCGGCCACTCCTCCTCCGCGGCGCCGTTGCGGCTGAGGCCGGTGTCGACCTTGAGCTGCACGGCCGCGCGCACGCCGCGGTCCTCCGCCGACTGCGCGAGCGTGTCGAGCTGGTCGACGGAGGAGACGGCGACGTCGATCGAGTGCTCGAGCGCCGCGTCGAAGTCCTCGCCGGGGTCGTGCAGCCAGCAGAGGATCGGAGCGACGACGCCTGCCTCGCGCAGGGCCACGGCCTCCCGCAGCTCCGCGGTGCCGAGGGCGTCCGCGCCGCCGTCGAGCGCCGCCTGCGCCGCGGCCAGGGCGCCGTGCCCGTAGCCGTTGGCCTTGACGACGGCCATGAGCCGTCGGGCACCGGTGAGCTCGCGCAGACGCGCGGCGTTCGCCGCCATCGCGTCGACGTCGATCACCGCCTCGCGGTACGACGCGGGGACGCTCACGACTCGGCCACCACGAACGCGCAGGCCACGCCCGCGTCGTGCGTCATCGAGAGGTGCACGCGCGTGATCCCCCGCGCCTCCGCGGCCGCCCGGGCCGGGCCGTGCAGCGCGAAGGACGGATTCCCGTGCTTGTCCCGCTCGACGACCATGTCGAGCCAGCGGGCGCCCACGGAGTCGCCGAGCGCCTTGATCAGCGCCTCCTTGGCGGCGAAGCGGCCCGCCAGCGAGGCGACCGGGAGCGAGCGTTCGCTCTCGGCGAACAGGCGGTCGCGGAGCCGGGGCGTGCGCGACAGCGAGCGCTCGAAGCGCGCGAGGTCCACGACGTCCACCCCGATCCCCACGATCACGGCTCGATCACTCGACCGTGACCGACTTGGCGAGATTGCGCGGCTGGTCGACGTCGAGGCCCTTGGCGGCGGCGAGCTCCATCGCGAACATCTGCAGCGGGGTGACGGCGAGCAGCGGCTCGAACAGCGGGTCGGCGAGCGGGATCGGCACGACCTCGTCGGCGATCTGGATCGCGGCCGTATCGCCCTGCTCCGCGATCGCGATGACGCGGGCGCCGCGGGCCTTGATCTCCTGGATGTTCGAGATCACCTTGCGCTGCAGCTCGTACGACTCGCTCGGGCTCGGCACGATCACGAAGACGACCTGGCCAGGCTCGATCAGTGCGATCGGGCCGTGCTTGAGCTCGCCCGCCGCGAAGCCCTCGGCATGGATGTAGGCGAGCTCCTTGAGCTTCAGCGCGCCCTCGAGCGCCACCGGGTAGCCGACGTGGCGGCCGAGGAACAGCACCGCACGGGTGTCGGCCATCCAGCCGGCCAGCTGGGCGATGTCGTCGGAGGCGTCGAGCACGCGGGAGAGCTTCTCCGGGATCGCGGCGAGCTGAGCCGCCTGCGAGGCGACGAGCTCGGTGGAGGCGGCACCGCGCACCGCGGCCAGGTGCAGCCCGAAGAGGTAGAGCGCCGCGATCTGGGCGACGAAGGCCTTGGTCGAGGCGACCGCCACCTCCGGTCCCGCGTGCGTGTAGAGCACGGCGTCCGACTCGCGCGGGATCGTCGCGCCCTGGGTGTTGCAGACCGAGAGCGTCTTGGCGCCGTGCTCGCGGGCGTACTTGACCGCCATCAGCGTGTCCATCGTCTCGCCGGACTGGCTGATCGAGACGACGAGGGTGCGCGGGGTGAGCACCGGGTCGCGGTAGCGGAACTCGTGGCTGAGCTCGACCTCGACGGGGACGCGCGCCCACTTCTCGATCGCGTACTTGGCGACCATGCCCGAGTAGGCGGCCGTGCCGCAGGCGATGATCGTGATGCGGTCGATCTCCGTCAGCACCGGACCGAGCGCGTCGAGCTCGGGCAGCGTGATCGCGCCCTCGTGGATGCGGCCGCGGAGCGTGTTGGCGACGGCCTCGGGGCCCTCGGTGATCTCCTTGGCCATGAAGCTCGACCAGCCGCCCTTCTCGGACGCCGACGCGTCCCAGGCGATCTCGAACGGCTCGGTCTCGACGAGGTTGCCGAAGAAGTCGGTCACCGTGACGAGCTCCGGGGTGATCGTGACGATCTGGTCCTGGCCGATGGCGACCGCGCGGCGGGTGAACTCGACGAACGCCGCGACGTCGGAGCCGAGGAAGTTCTCCCCGTCGCCCAGGCCGATCACGAGCGGCGAGTTGCGGCGCGCGCCGACGACCACGCCGGGCTGGTCCTGGTGCAGGGCGAGCAAAGTGAACGCGCCCTCGAGGTGCGCGACGACGGCCTGGAAGGCGAGCACGAGGTCGCCGGTGCGGCGGTACTCGCGGGCGATCAGGTGCGCGGCGACCTCGGTGTCGGTCTCGCTCTCGAAGACGGCGCCCTCGGCGAGCAGCTGCTCCTTGAGCGGCTGGAAGTTCTCGATGATGCCGTTGTGGATGACGGCGAGCCTGCCCTCGTCCGCGAGGTGGGGGTGGGCGTTGCGGTCGGTCGGGCCGCCGTGCGTCGCCCAGCGGGTGTGGCCGATGCCCGTGGTGCCCTCGGCCAGCGGGTGCGCCTCGAGGTCGTCGACCAGGACGCTGAGCTTGCCCGAGCGCTTGCGGCTGTCGAGCTGCCCGTCGGCGTCGATCACGGCCACGCCGGCCGAGTCGTAGCCGCGGTACTCCAGACGCTTCAGGCCCCCGAGCAGCACGGCCAGGCTGTCGCGCTCACCGACGTATCCAACGATTCCACACATGCGCTCGATTCTAAGCGGCGCGGAGGCGCCTCCCGCGGCGTCGGGCACCCGGCGGGGCGGACGCTAGGATCGGTCCCCATGCCGTCGTCTCCTCGCGATCCCGCGCGCGACGCGCACCCCTCCCCCTTCGTCGAGATCGTCCGCTCCGACTGGGCCGAGCTCGCCCGCACCACGGAGCTGCCGCTGTCGGAGACCGAGGTCGTGCAGCTGCGGGGGCTGGGCGACCGGCTGAGCCTCACCGAGGTCGCGGAGGTCTACCTGCCGCTCTCGCGCCTGCTGAGCCTGTACGCCGGTGGCGCGCGGCACCTGCACCGCGCGACGAGCACGTTCCTCGGGGAGCGCGCGCAGCCGACTCCGTTCGTGATCGGCGTCGCGGGGTCGGTCGCGGTGGGCAAGTCGACGATCGCGCGCCTGCTTCGGGAGCTGCTCGCCCGCTGGGAGGACACGCCCCGCGTCGAGCTGGTGACCACCGACGGCTTCCTGCTGCCCAACCGCGAGCTGGAGCGCCGCGGTCTGATGAGCCGCAAGGGCTTCCCCGAGTCGTACGACCGGCGGGCGCTGCTGCGCTTCGTCTCGGAGGTGAAGGGCGGGGCCGCGGAGGTGCGCGCGCCGTTCTACTCGCACCTCTCCTACGACATCGTCCCCGACGCCGAGATCGTCGTGCGGCGGCCGGACGTGCTGATCGTCGAGGGCCTGAACGTGCTGCAGCCGCCGGTGCCCGGTCACGGCCTGGCGGTGAGCGACCTGTTCGACTTCACCGTCTACGTCGACGCCCGGACCAGCGACATCGCGCGCTGGTACGAGGAGCGCTTCCTCACCCTGCAGCAGGGCGCGTTCGCGAATCCGAACTCCTACTTCCACCGCTACGCGGCGCTCAGTCCGGACGAGGCCCGTGAGCGCGCGCGGAGCATCTGGGCCGCGATCAACGAGCCGAACCTGCTGCAGAACGTGCGCCCCACCCGCTCCCGCGCGAGCCTGGTCCTCCGCAAGCAGGCCGACCACACCGTCTCCTCGGTCCTCCTCCGCAAGATCTGACCGCGCCCCCGGTCGCTGTTCGCCGCCGCGCGCACCGCGCAGCCACCGACCTCGAACCCCTTCACCGCACGATCGGCGCAGGCTCGCCACCACCCACGAGCCGTCAGCGTGAATCGCGTGCCAAGCGATTCACGCGCGGCGAACGCGACCCGCTCCACCCAGCGCGACCACCTCCACAAGCCGACCGCGAGGGGCCGCGCAGGGAGCGGCCCCGCAACCAACACCGCCGTCGGCGGGAATCGCGTGCCAAGCGATTCACGCGCGGCGATCGCGACCCGCTCCACCCGCGCAACCACCTCGACAAGCCGACCGCGAGGGGCCGCGCAGGGAGCGGCCCCTCAACGAACACAGCCGTCGTGGGAATCGCGTGCCAAGCGATTCACCCGCGGCGAACGCGCCCCGCTCCACCCATCGCAACCACCTCGCGAAGCCGACCGCGAGGAGCCGCGCAGGGAGCGGCCCCTCAACGAACACAGCCGCGTGCCAAGCGATTCACCCGCGGCGAACGCACCCCGCTCCACCCATCGCGACCACCTCCCCAAGCCGACCGCGAGGAGCCGCGCAGGGAGCGGCCCAACCCACGAGCCGTCGTGGGAATCGCGTGCCAAGCGATTCACCCGCGGCGAACGCACCCCGCTCCACCCATCGCGACCACCTCCCCAAGCCGACCGCGAGGAGCCGCGCAGGGAGCGGCTCCTTAAGAACGCAGCCGCTCGAGCACGACCGCGGCGAGCGATTCGGCGAGGCGGTCGGCCGTCTCCTGCGTCTTCGCCTCGACCATGACGCGCACCATCGGCTCGGTGCCGGAGGGGCGCAGGAGCACGCGGCCGTCGCTGCCGAGCTCGGCGGTGGCGTCGGCGACGGCGGAGGCGATGACCTCGTCGTCGCGGACGCCCTCGCGATCGACGCCGCGCACGTTGAGGAGGGTCTGCGGGAAGACGGACATGACGGCGGCCAGGTCGGCGATCGTGCGTCCGGTCCGGGCCATCTCGGCCGCGAGCTGGAGGCCGGTGAGCACGCCGTCGCCGGTGGTGGCGTAGCGGCTCATGATGACGTGGCCGGACTGCTCCCCGCCGAGCGAGTAGCCGCCGTCGTTCATCGCCTCGAGGACGTAGCGGTCGCCGACCGCGGTCTCGATGACGCGGATGCCGGCGTCGCGCATGGCGAGCTTGAGGCCGAGGTTGCTCATGACGGTGGCCACGAGGACGTCGTCGCGGAGGGCGCCGCGGCGGGCCATGGCGGTCGCGAGGATCGCCATGATCTGGTCGCCGTCGACGATGCGGCCCTGGGCGTCCACCGCGAGGCAGCGGTCGGCGTCGCCGTCGTGGGCGATGCCGATGTCGGCGCCGGCCGCGCGGACGGCGTCGGCGACGTTGTCGAGGTGGGTGGAGCCCACTCCGTCGTTGATGTTGAGGCCGTCGGGGTCGTTGCCGATGACGGTGACGGTCGCTCCGGCGTCGGTGAACACCTGGGGCGAGATGCCGGCGGCGGCGCCGTGCGCGCAGTCGATGACCACGTGCAGGCCGTCGAGACGGGTGCCCTCGAGGGATCCGAGCAGGTGGAGGACGTAGCGGTCCTCCGCGTCGGAGAAGCGGGTGATGCGGCCGACGTCGGCTCCGGTCGGCGTGAGCGGGGGGACTCCGAGGGCCGCTTCGATGCGGTTCTCGAGCTCGTCCGGGAGTTTGCGTCCGCCTGCGGCGAAGAACTTGATGCCGTTGTCGGCTGCGGGGTTGTGCGAGGCCGAGATCATCACGCCGAAGTCGGCGTTCTCGTCGGCGATGAGGTAGGCGGTGGCGGGCGTCGGGATGACGCCGGCGTCGAGTACGTCGACTCCAGCGCTCGCGAGACCCGCCGCGACCGCGGCTCCGATGAACTGACCGGAGATGCGGGGGTCGCGGGCGAGCACGGCGACGGGCCGACGGCCCTCGGCCCGGGCGGCCGCTCCGAGTACACGGGCGGCCGCCTGGGCAAGGCCGAGAGCCAGGTCGGCCGTGACCTCGCGATTAGCGAGGCCACGGACGCCGTCTGTTCCGAACAGGCGCGGCATGGTGCGCAGTCCCTTCTCGAGCTGCTGGTCGTGCGGCCGTCAGGCCGCGTCGACTAGCGCTTCGAGAACTGGGACGCCTTGCGGGCCTTCTTGAGACCGGCCTTCTTGCGCTCGATGACGCGGGCGTCGCGGGTCAGGAAGCCCGCCTTCTTCAGGATCGCGCGGTTGTTCTCGCGGTCGATCTCGTTGAGCGCACGGGCGATGGCGAGGCGCAGCGCGCCGGCCTGGCCGGAGGGGCCGCCGCCGGTGATCTTGGCGACCACGTCGTAGGAGCCGATCAGGTCGAGCACCTTGAAGGGGTCGGTGATCAGCTGCTGGTGCAGCTTGTTGGGGAAGTACTCCGCGAACTCGCGGGCGTTGACGGTCATGCCGCCGTTGCCGGGGACGAGGCGCACGCGGGCGATGGCCTGCTTGCGTCGGCCCACGGCTGCGCCGGAGACGTTGAGGACGGCGCGGGGCGTCGTGGACGCCTCGGTGGCCGGGCTTTCGGTGGAGTAGCTCTCGGGAGCCACGTCGATCTGGTCTGCGATCTTCGCCACGGTGTAGGTGATCCTTTGTCTTCGAAGTCTGGGGTGTCGGGGAGGGCCGGAGCCTACTGGGCGACCTGGGTGAAGGCGTACGCCTGCGGCTGCTGGGCCGCGTGGGGGTGCTCGGATCCCGTGTAGACCTTCAGCTTGCGCAGCTGGGCGCGGCCGAGGGAGTTCTTGGGGAGCATGCCGCGGATGGCCTTCTCGACGGCGCGGACCGGGTTCTTCTCGAGGAGCTCGGCGTACGTGGTGGCCGAGAGGCCGCCCGGGTAGCCGGAGTGGCGGTAGGCCTTCTTCTGGAGGAGCTTCTGGCCGGTGAGGGCGACCTTCTCCGCGTTGACGATGATGACGAAGTCGCCCATGTCCATGTGCGGCGCGAAGGTGGCCTTGTGCTTGCCGCGCAGGAGCGCCGCGGCGTGGGTGGCGAGACGGCCGAGCACGACGTCGGACGCGTCGATGACGATCCAGTCGTGCTGGACGTCAGCCGGCTTCGGAGAAAAAGTGCGAGTCACGTGAGTGCTGCTTTCTGGTCGGAGTGAGGTGTTCGTGGATCCCGCTCCGTGGCCGTTCGACCCGCGAGGGGGCCGAACCGATCCGGTGGAGGGCTCAACTTCGGGCGCTCGGCACACGGCCGAAAACACCAAGGGTCGACATTACAGCAAAGCCCCCGTGCGGCCAAGCACGGATCGTGGCGGCAGGGGCTCCGGCGGCGGGAGGTGCGACCCGAGCCGCCACGGGTCGCGGGGCGCGGTCGCGCGCCCTCGCCTCACTCCGAGTCCTCCGGGTCCGGCTCCTCGGTCCGCACGGTGCGCTTCGCCCGGGTGAGCAGGGCCCGCTCGGCGAGTGCGTCGTCCTCGGGGTAGTCGACCTCGCGGAGGATGAGGCCGCGGGCCGGCATCACCGCGAACGCGTTGGTCCGTCGGGCGGCGTCCCGGAGCAGCGGGACCGCCCCCGCCTCGAGCTTCCCGGCGCCGACCGCCACGCACGCCCCCACGAGGGCCCGCACCATGCTGTGGCAGAAGGCGTCCGCGCGCAGGTGGGCGTGCAGGACTCCGTCGGCGTCGCGCTCCCAGGTGAAGTCGAGCAGGCTCCGGATGGTGGTGGCCCCTGCGCGGGCACGGCAGAACGACGCGTAGTCGTGAAGGCCCAGGAGCGAGCGGGCCGCGGCCGTCATCGCGTCGAGGTCGAGGGAGTCGGTGATCCAGGTGGTGTACGTGCGGTCGAGCGGGTGGCGCATCGAGGAGGCGTCGGCCAGCCGGTACTCGTACCGCCGCCAGCGCGCCGAGAACCGCGCGTCGAACCCCTCCGGCGCCTCCGTCACCCGGTGCACCGAGACGTCGGTGTACTGCCCGAGGATCCCGCGGAGCCGCCGCTCCAGGATCGACGCGGGCGGGAACGGCTCCTCCCCCGGTCGGCGCCTGCCGCTGCTGATGCGGCCCCACTGCTCGGGGGTGAGGTCGACGTGGGCGACCTGGGCGCTGGCGTGCACGCCGACGTCGGTGCGCCCGGCGACCGTCACGGTCGGGTGCTGCTCGGAGCGCAGCACCAGGGCGAGCGACTCCTCGAGCACCCCCTGCACGGTGCGGAGGCCGGGCTGCTTGGCCCAGCCGGAGAAGTGCGAGCCGTCGTAGGCCAGGTCGAGGCGGACGCGGTGGAGCATCAGACGAGTCTAGAGCGCGCCGTGGTCGCGGCTCAGGCGACCGCGAGCGGGACGTCGACGGTTGCCAGGGCCGAGACCGCCCAGCCGACCAGCGTCGACTGCTCGCCGACCGAGGAGACGATCCGCGCCTCCCAGCCGCCTGCGAGCACGGCCAGCTCGGAGGGGGCGGAGGCGATGCCCTGCACCCAGTAGGCGGCCGTGCCCAGCGAGACCGGCACGGCGCCGAGCGCCTCGCCCGCACCGGTGAAGGTCTCGACGAGGGGCCCGCGGTGCAGCGTCAGCACGACGACCGGGTCGCCGCCGTCGACGGCGTAGGAGCACGTGTCTCCCGCGGCGGTGATCGACACGGTGCCCGCCGTCAGGCCGGCCTCCTGCTCGACGAGGGAGGCGGGGAGAGCGGTCGCGCAGTCCACACCCTCGCTCGACGGCACAGAGGGCACGGAGGGCACGGTCGGTGCGGCCGACGGCACGGGGGTCGTGCTCGCGAGACCCGCCGACTCCGGCACGTCGATCACCTCGCCGGAGGCGCAGCCGCTCACTCCGCCCGCGAGTGCCAGGGCGAGGAGCGCCGCAGCGGCCGAGGAGCGCAGTCGCACAGGAGTCCTCCGAGGATCGTCGGGACGGACCCCGGGCGCCGGTCGTGACGCGGCCGCACCCGACGAGCGCAGCCGTGCCATCGTAAGCGACGATTCGCGCCACTCGGCCCCGTGGAACGACGAGAGCCCCCCGCCCCGGAGGGGACGGAGGGCTCTCGGCAGAGGGGGCGTGACTACTTGGTCGCGCCGGTCTCCTCGACAGGAGCGTCCTGTGCGGCGTCCTCGACGGGAGCGTCCTGCACGGGCGCCTCCTCGACGGGGGTCTCCTCGGCAGTCGTCTCCTCGGCGGGGGCCTCGTCCACCGGAGCGGACACGGGCGCCGTGGCGGTGCGCGACTTCTTCGCCTTGGGCGTGACGGGCTCGAGGACGAGCTCGATCACGGCCATGGGCGCGTTGTCTCCCTTGCGGGGGCCGATCTTGGTGATGCGGGTGTAGCCGCCCTCGCGCTCGGCGACGAGCGGAGCGATCTCGGTGAAGAGCTCGTGGACGACCGACTTGTCGCCGATCGTCGCGAGGACGCGACGGCGGGCGTGCAGGTCGCCGCGCTTGGCGAAGGTCACCAGGCGCTCGGCGAGCGGACGAAGGCGCTTGGCCTTGGTCTCGGTCGTCTTGATGCTCTTGTGCGTGAACAGGGCCGCGGCCAGGTTCGCCAGCAGCAGGCGCTCGTGTGCGGGTCCGCCTCCGAGGCGGGGGCCCTTGGTGGGCTTGGGCATGGGTTTACTCCAGTACTAAAGGGGTGTCAGCAGGTCGGACGCGAGGAGCCGGGGCTCCGGAGCGGAGGACCTAGATGCTCTCGTCGTCGTAGCTGTAGAAGTGGGCGCCGTCGAACCCGGGGACCGAGTCCTTGAGCGACAGGCCGAGCTCCGTCAGCTTCTCCTTGACCTCATCCACCGACTTCTGACCGAAGTTGCGGATGTTCATGAGCTGCGTCTCCGAGAGGGCGACGAGCTCATTGACGTTGTTGATGCCCTCGCGCTTGAGGCAGTTGTAGCTGCGCACCGAGAGGTCGAGGTCCTCGATGGGCATGGACAGCTCGGTCGAGAGGACCGCGTCGACCGGCGCGGGGCCGATCTCGATGCCCTCGGCCGCGTTGTTCAGCTCGCGGGCGAGACCGAACAGCTCGGTCAGCGTGCGTCCGGCGGAGGCGATGGCGTCGCGCGGCGAGATCGCGGCCTTCGTCTCCACGTCCACGACCAGGCGGTCGAAGTCGGTGCGCTCGCCGGCACGGGTGGCCTCGACGCGGTAGGTGACCTTCAGCACGGGCGAGTAGATCGAGTCGACCGGGATCTGGCCGGCCTCGGAGAACTCGCTGCGGTTCTGAGTCGCCGAGACGTAGCCGCGGCCGCGCTCGATCGTGAGCTCGAGCTCGAACTTCGCCTTGTCGTTCAGCGTGGCGATGACGAGCTCCGGGTTGTGGATCTCGACACCGGCCGGAGCCGAGATGTCCGCGGCGGTGACCTGGCCGGCTCCCTGCTTGCGCAGGTAGGCGGTGATCGGCTCGTCGTGCTCGGAGGAGACGACGAGTCCCTTGATGTTCAGGATGATCTCGGTGACGTCCTCGCGGACGCCCGGGACGGTCGTGAACTCGTGCAGGACTCCGTCGATCCGGATGCTGGTGACAGCGGCGCCGGGGATGGAGGACAGCAGGGTGCGACGCAGCGAGTTGCCGAGCGTGTAGCCGAAGCCGGGCTCGAGGGGCTCGATGACGAAGCGGGAACGGAACTCCGAGATGTTCTCCTCGGTGAGCGTCGGACGCTGTGCGATAAGCACTGATGATTCCTTTCGATCACGTGTCCGCTATATGACACGTGCGTTTGCGAGGTGTGGAGTTGTGAAAGAAATGCGCGATCCGCCGGCCGGCCGCACTCCCCGCCCGGAGGCGGTTCGTGCGGCCGGCCGACGGCTGCGAGTGCTGCTTAGACGCGACGACGCTTGGGCGGGCGGCAGCCGTTGTGCGCCTGCGGGGTGACGTCGTTGATCGAGCCGACCTCGAGGCCTGCGGCCTGGAGCGAGCGGATCGCGGTCTCACGACCCGAGCCGGGGCCCTTCACGAAGACGTCCACCTTCTTCATGCCGTGCTCCTGAGCCTGGCGCGCGGCCGACTCGGCGGCGAGCTGGGCGGCGAACGGCGTCGACTTGCGCGAGCCCTTGAAGCCGACTCCACCGGACGAGGCCCAGCTGATGACGGCCCCGGAGGGGTCGGTGATCGAGACGATGGTGTTGTTGAACGTCGACTTGATGTGGGCCTGGCCCACAGCGATGTTCTTCTTCTCCTTGCGGCGCGGCTTGCGCGCGGCCGACTTGGGGGTAGCCAATTCTGTATCTCCTCTAGGTCCGTGTCGCCCGCGTTACTTGCGGCCGGCCTTCTTCTTGCCGGCGACGGTGCGCTTGGGTCCCTTGCGGGTGCGCGCGTTCGTCTTGGTGCGCTGTCCACGGACCGGGAGGCCGCGACGGTGGCGGAGGCCCTCGTACGAGCCGATCTCGACCTTGCGGCGGATGTCGGCGGCGACCTCGCGGCGGAGGTCGCCCTCCACCTTGTAGTTGCCCTCGATGTAGTCGCGGAGCGAGACGAGCTGGTCGTCGCTGAGGTCCTTGACGCGGATGTTGCCGTCGATCCCGGTGTCGCTCAGGGTCTTGAGCGCGCGAGTGCGGCCGACACCGTAGATGTAGGTCAGTGCGACCTCCACGCGCTTCTCGCGCGGGATGTCTACTCCTGCCAGACGTGCCATTGTGGCTTCTCCTGTGAGTGAGTGGAGGTGTGAAGCAGCACCGGTGCCTCGGCCTCCGACCGAAGGTGTCCTCGCCGTCCACCCCGGGGTCGCCGGGGTGCTGCGCGATTTCTGGTGCTGCGGGTGTGTTCAGTTGTGCAGTGGGGCGGCACGCCGCCCCTGCGCTCCCTCGCGGAAGCAGCGGGACTAGCCCTGGCGCTGCTTGTGGCGGGGGTTGCTGCTGCAGATGACCATCACGTTGCCGTGGCGGCGGATGATCTTGCAGTGGTCGCAGATGCGCTTGACGCTGGGGTTGACCTTCATTGTTCTTGTCCTTGTTTTCGCTGGCGTCGTGCTCCCGGCGGATGCCGGGGCCGTTCCTTACAGGACACGCACGTCGCGAACGTCAGCGGAGCGAACGTCTACTTGTAGCGGTAGACGATCCGGCCGCGGGTCAGGTCGTAGGGGCTCAGCTCCACGATCACCCGGTCCTCGGGGAGGATCCGGATGTAGTGCTGACGCATCTTGCCCGAGATATGGGCGAGAACTTTGTGTCCGTTGGTCAGCTCCACGCGGAACATCGCGTTGGGGAGCGCCTCGACAACCGCACCTTCGATTTCGATGACACCGTCTTTTTTGGCCATAGCCTCACTGTCGTTCGGAAGTAGTGTGTGTACTGGTCGTGCGAATGTTTCCGCGACGAGCCACCACCGGGCGAGAGCCCGGATCGGGGTTCGCGGGCATGCCGGAGCACGCGCAAAACACCAAGGGTCGATGCTACGCGAATCGCGGCCGCTCCGCCACCTCGGGCGTGTCGCCCCCTCCTCCGCCTCCGCGCCCGACGCGCGCCCCCTGCCCGGCCCTGCGTCCGCCGCCGCCTAGGCTGGCTCCGTCGAGCCGGAGGGAGAGCACATGGCGCGCACGACGAGGTCCGCGACCGCGAGGCGGAGCTGGTACTCGCACCCGGTGGTGACGATCCTGGCGGCGATCGCGGTCATCGCCCTGGTGCAGACCTTCTTCGTGAAGGTGTACACGGTGCCGACCGGCTCGATGGAGAACACCCTCCAGGGCGGAGGGTTCTTCGGCGACCGCATCCTGGTCGACCGCACCCTCGCCCTCCAGGGCGGGCCGGAGGAGGGGCAGATCGTCGTCTTCTCGCGCGACGCCGACTGGGGCGCGAGCGACGAGGCCGGCAGCCCCCTCTCCGAGATCGTGAAGACCTTCGGCGACGTCACCAGCATCGGCCCCTCCCACGAGGAGTTCCTCGTCAAGAGACTGATCGCCGAGGGGGGCCACACCGTCTCCTGCTGCGACGCCGAGGGGCACGTGCTGGTCGACGGGAAGCCGCTGGACGAGTCCTACGTGTTCGAGGACTTCCCCTTCACCCCCGGGACCCTCGACTGCACGACGAGCCCCGCGTCCCTCCGCTGCTTCGACGAGTACACCGTCCCCGAGGGCTCCCTCTTCGTCCTGGGCGACCACCGGTCGAACTCCAACGACTCGCTCGGCGAGTGCCGCGGCGCCGGCGGGCCGATCGACACATGCGTGAAGACCGTGCCGATCGACAGGGTCACCGGACGCGTCTTCGCCGTGGCCTGGCCGCTCACGCGCTGGCGGCTGTTCTAGCGCTCCGCCCGAGCCGCCGCAGACGACGACGAGGTCCCCCGCGGGAAGCAGGGGACCTCGTCGTCGTTCACCGTCGTGCGGCCACGGGACTAGCCGCGGACGACCGCCACGACCCGGTCGAAGAGCGGATGCTCGGCCGTGAGGCCGGTGACCTCCGCCACGAACTCCTCCGGGGTGAGCGCGGCCAGCTTCTCGTGGAGCTCCACGCTCTGGGGGTCCTCGGGCACGTCGAAGCGCAGCGCGGCGCCGATCGCGGCGAGCAGGCCCTCCGGCGTGCGCCCGCGCTCGGCGAGCTCGGCCGCCGGTCCGATGAAGCGCTCGTGCCGCGACAGCTTCCGCAGCGGCTGGCGTCCCACCCGGTCGACCGTGTCGGTCAGGTACGGGTTGGCGAAGCGCTTCAGCGTCTTCTCGAGGTAGGCCTGCTGCTCCTCGTCGCTGAAGCCGTGCTTGGCCACGATGAGCGCCTTGGTGTCCTCGAGCGCGGCCTTGACCGCGTCGTGCACCTCGGGCATCGCCAGCGCGTCGGAGAGCTTGTGCGCTCCGGCCGCGAAGCCGGTGTAGGCGGCCGTCGCGTGGCCGGTGTTCACCGTGAAGAGCTTCCGCTCGATGAAGGGCTCGAGGTCGTCGACCCAGGTCGCGCCCGGGATCTCCGGCTCGGTGCCCTCGAACGGAGTGCGGTCGACGACCCACTCGAAGAAGCTCTCCACTGTCACGTCCAGGCCCTGGCCCGGTTCCTGGTTCGGGACGATGCGGTCTACCGCGGTGTCGGCGAAGACGGCGCGGGTGCGCAGGCGCTCCCACTCGTCCGCGCCGAGGTTCGCGGCGACCTCGGTCTGCAGGAGGCGCGTGGCGTTGATCGCGTTCTCGCAGGCCATGACCGCCAGCCGCGGCGCCGACTCGTCGCGGGCGGCGAGGCCCTTCGCGATCACGGGGGCGACGAAGCGCAGGATGTTCGGGCCGACGGCCGTGGTGACGATGTCGGCGGCGGCGATCTCGCGGACGAGCGCCTCCTCGTCGGCGGCCGAGTCGATCGCGCGGAAGCGGTCGACGACGTGCGTGGCCGCCTCCTCCCCCACCTCGTGCACCTCGTAGCTGTCGGCGGCGGCGAGGCGGCCGATCAGCTCGGAGTTGACGTCGGCGAAGACGAGCTCGTAGCCGGCGCCGTGCAGGATCAGGCCGACGAAGCCGCGGCCGATGTTGCCGGCGCCGAAGTGGACGGCGGTGGGCATCAGGAGTTGACCTCGCCCAGCAGGCTGTAGAGCGACTGCGCGTCCGGGGCGTCGAGGAGCTTCTGCACCTCGTCCTCCTCCGAGAAGATGATCGCGATCTTGGAGAGGATCTCGAGGTGCTCGTTGTCGACGCCGGCGATGCCGACGACGAAGCGCACCTCGTTGCCGTCCCAGTCGATCGGCTGCGCGTAGCGCACGAACGAGAGGGCGGAGGAGCGGATCTCGTCCTTCGCGTCGTTGGTGCCGTGCGGGATGGCGAGCAGGTTGCCCATGTAGGTCGAGACGGTCGCCTCGCGGGCGAGCATGGCCTCGTAGTAGGCGGGGGTGACCGCGCCGACGCCGACCAGCATGTCGGCGGCCTCCTTGATGGCGGCCTCCTTCGTGGTGGCGGTGCCGGAGGCGTCGATCTGTCCGATGGTGAGCACGTCGCTCATGGGGTGCGTCCTTCCGTGGAGGTGCTGACAGCGAGGGAACCCGCAGGGGCGAGCGGAGCGTGTCCGCTCTGTCGCACCCTACGGGTTCCCTCCGAATGGTTGGCGTACTACTTGCCGTGCTGCTCCGCGACCAGCGAGACGACCTCGTCGTACTTCGGGCTGTTCATGAAGTTGTCCACGGAGACGTGGATGGCGCCCGGGGTGCGCTGGCGGGCGCGCTCCGTGAGCTCGGCCTGGGTGATGACCAGGTCCACGTCGTCCTCGAGAGCGGCGATCGCCTTGTTGGTGACCGTGACGTCCTCGAAGCCCGCCTTCTTCATCTTGTTCCGCAAAACAGAGGCGCCCATCGCGGACGAGCCCATGCCGGCGTCGCAGGCGAAGACGATGTTCCGGACCTGGGTCGCGGTGGCCGTGGCTCCCGCGGTCGAGGCGCCGGCCGAGTCCTGCGGAGCGTTGGCGCCGCGGGCGTTGATGAGCGAGCCGACGGCGCTCTCCTTGCCCTTGTTCGCCTCGTTGGCGGCGACGGCGGCGGCGAGCTTGTCGTCGCCCTCCTGCTCCGCGGCCAGGTCGCGCTTGCGGCCGGACCGGATGATGACCGAGGCCACCAGGAACGACACGGCGGTCGCGAGGATCACAGAGAGGATGACGCCGAGGAAGCTGTCGTTCGCGGTCTGCAGGAGCACCGCGATGATCGAGCCGGGCGAGGCGGGGGCGCGGAGGCCGGAGTTGAACGCGACGTTCGTCGCGACACCGGTCGCACCGCCGAGGATGACGGCTGCGAGCAGCGCCGGCTTCATCAGCACGTACGGGAAGTAGATCTCGTGGATGCCGCCGATGAAGTGGATGATCGCCGCGCCGGGAGCCGAGGCGCGGGCCGCGCCGACGCCGAAGAACGCGAACGCCAGGAGCACGCCCATGCCGGGGCCGGGGTTGGCCTCGAGGAGGAAGAGGTAGGACTTGCCCGCCTCCTCCGCCTGCTGCACGCCCAGCGGCGTGAGGATGCCGTGGTTGATGGCGTTGTTGAGGAAGAGGATCTTCGCCGGCTCGATGAAGAGCGAGGTCAGCGGGAGCAGACCCGCGTTGACCAGGAACTCCACGCCCGCGCCGAGGGCGGTCGAGAGGCCGACCACGAGCGGCGCGACGCCCGCGAAGGCGAGGAGCGCGAGGAGGAGGCCGAGGATTCCGGCGGAGAAGTTGTTGACCAGCATCTCGAAGCCGGGCTTGATCTTGCCGTCCCAGATCGAGTCGACCTTCTTCATGAGCCACGCCGACAGCGGGCCCATGATCATGGCGCCGATGAACATCGGGATGCCGGCGCCGACGATGACGCCCATGGTCGCGATGGTGCCGACCACGCCTCCGCGGGCGCCGTAGACCATGCGGCCGCCGGTGTTCGCGATGAGGAGCGGGAGGAGGTAGGTGATCATCGGGGCGACGAGGCCGGTGTTGACGACGTCGGGATCCGTGCTCCAGCCGCCGAACTGCTGGACCCAGGTGGCGTCAATGCCGAGGAGGGGGAGCCATCCGGTCTGGATGAAGAGGGCCGTGATGAAGCCCCAGGCGATGAAGGCCGCGATGTTCGGCATGACCATTCCCGAGAGGAAGGTGCCGAAGCGCTGGACGTGGACGCGCGCTCCACCGCGCGTCGACGTCGCTGACGTCGTTGTCATGTGGTGTGTTCTCCGATTTCTAGGGG
>NZ_PSWB01000039.1:0-23292 GCF_002931865.1 Rathayibacter sp. AY1C7
GTCTCGCGCTGGGTCCGGTCGCGCACGGGCTCGTGGCCCTCGGCAACCGGGTGACGCCGGGGACCGGGCGCTCGGCGCGGTTCGCGAACTCCCGGGCCTGCTCGCGCTCGAAGTGCTGCGCCTGCTTCTGCTGGTCGTACTCGGTGTACGCGTCCACGATGCGGCCGACCAGGCTGTGGCGCACCACGTCCTCGCTGGTCAGGCGCGAGAAGTGAATGTCGTCGATGCCGTCGAGCACGCGCGTCACGAGACGGAGTCCGCTCGCGCCGGTCGGCAGGTCGACCTGGGTGATGTCGCCGGTGACGACCATCTTGGAGCCGAAGCCGAGGCGGGTGAGGAACATCTTCATCTGCTCGGGCGTCGTGTTCTGCGCCTCGTCGAGCACGACGAACGAGTTGTTGAGCGTGCGCCCGCGCATGTAGGCGAGCGGAGCGACCTCGATCGTGCCGGCCGCGAGCAGCTTCGGGACGATCTCGGGGTCCATCATCTCGTTCAGCGCGTCGTAGAGCGGGCGCAGGTACGGGTCGATCTTGTCGGTGAGCGAGCCGGGCAGGTAGCCCAGCCGCTCCCCCGCCTCGACCGCCGGGCGGGTCAGGATGATCCGCTCGACCTCCTTGCGCTGCAGCGACTGCACGGCCTTCGCCATCGCCAGGTAGGTCTTGCCGGTTCCGGCCGGGCCGATGCCGAAGACGATGGTGTTCTGATCGACCGCGTCGACGTACTCGCGCTGCCCGAGCGTCTTGGGCCTCACGCTCCGTCCCCGCGCCGTGAGGATGGCCTGGCCGAACGCCTCGGCCGGGCTCACCGGCCCGCCGTTCTGCAGGATGCGGGCGGACTCGCGCACGCCCTCCGGGTCGAGATCGTGCCCGCTCGCGGTCATGCGCACCAGTTCTTCCACCAGGCGCGTCGCAGCGGCGACGGGCTCGCGCTCGCCGTCGAGCGTCACCTCGTTGCCGCGCACGTGCACCCGGACATCGGGGAATCGTCCTTCGACCGCCCGGATGAGGCGGTCCTGAGGTCCGAGGAGGCGCACCATCGCGACTCCGTCGACGGCGACGACGCGCCGCGTCGTCTCGGACGCGTCCGCGCCGGGGGCGGGACGCTCGTCGGGGCTCGCGCCCGTACTCTCAACCGGTGGCAAGGGAGCCTTCCGTCTGGTGGCCGCCCAGGACGTGGGCGTGCACGTGGAACACGGTCTGGCCCGCCTCTTCGCCGGAGTTGAAGACGAGGCGGAACTGACCGTTGCTGTGGGCGTCGGCGAGCGACTGGGCGACCTGCACCATCTCGGCGAGCAGGGCGGGATCGGCGGCGGCGAGGGCGGCGACCGTGGCGTGCTCCTGGGTCCTCGGGAAGACGAGGAGGTGGACGGGCGCCTTCGGCTCGATGTCGGTGATCGCGAGGATGCGCTCGTTCTCGAACACCACATCGGCCGGGATCTCGCCCTGGACGATGCGCGTGAAGACGGTGGGTTCGCTCATGCACCCATCTTAAACGGGGCCCGTGCGCGACGGGTGCCGCGTTCGCCCACGGCACCCTGCTCCGGCGCCCCGAGTCGGCTGTGGAGGAGCGTCACCAGCGGCCCAGGCGGGCCGAGAGGACGGCGATGGCGGCGGGACCTGCGGTCGAGGTGCGCAGGACGGAGTCGCCGAGCGCGACGGCCTCGGCGCCCGCCTCCGCGAGCAGCCGCAGCTCCTCCGGAGCGATGCCGCCCTCGGGCCCGACGACGAGCACCAGGTCGCGTCCGTCCGGGACCACCTGGGAGAGCCGCGCCTGCGCCGAGGGCTCGAGGACCAGCACGCGGGACGTCGCGGCGCGCGCGACGAGACCGCGCACCTGCTCGAGCGGCGCGACCTCGGGCACCCGGGGGCGCAGCGACTGCTTGCTCGCCTCGCGCACGATGGCGCGCCAGCGCTCGCGCCCCTTCTCCTCCTTCGGGCCGGACCACCGCGAGATCGACCGCGCGGCCTGCCACGGGACGACCTCGTCCACCCCGAGCTCGGTCGCCGCCTGCACGGCGAGCTCGTCGCGGTCGCCCTTCGCGAGGGCCTGCACGAGGACCAGGCGCGGGGACGGCACCGGGGACTCCTGCACCGACTCCACGACGAGCACCACTCGCGCCGGCTCCGCGCTCTCGACGACCGCGGTCGCGACGAGTCCGCGCCCATCCCCGACCCGGACGCTCTCGCCCGCGCGGATCCGGCTGACGGTCGCGGCGTGCCGTGCCTCCGCGCCGGTGAGCGCGAGCCGGCCCCCGACGATGAAGCCCTCGGAGTCCAGCGACTCGTCGATGTAGTGGTGCGCCACGGGCTCAGCCCAGGAAGCGGTCGCGGAGCTTCGAGAAGAGGCCCTGCTGGAAGTGGGTCAGCGCGGGCTTCTGCGGCTTGTAGTGCTTCGCCAGCTCCTGGACCAGCTCCCGCTCGCGGTGGCCCAGCTTCGTCGGGGTGACGACCTGGATGCCGATGCGGAGGTCGCCGCGTCCGCTGCCGCGCAGGCGCGTGACTCCGCGTCCCTTGATCGTGACGATCTCGGTGCTCTGCGTGCCCGGCTTGATCTCGATCTCGATGTCGCCGTCGAGCGCCTTGAGCGACGCCGTGGAGCCGAGGATCGCGTCCGTCATCTGCACCTCGAGGGTGCAGAGAAGGTCGTCGCCGTTGCGGCTGAAGACGTCGTGGTGCTTGACCTTGATCTCGAGGTACAGGTCGCCGTTGGGGCCGCCGGCCGGGCCGACCTCGCCGCTGCCGGGCATCTGCAGGCGCAGGCCCGTGTCGACTCCCGCGGGGACGTCGACGGGGATGGTGCGGCGGGCGCGGACGCGTCCCTGGCCCTGGCAGGTGGAGCAGGGGGTCGCGATGACGGTGCCGTAGCCGCGGCAGGTGCCGCAGGGGCTGGCCGTCATCACATTGCCCAGGAGCGAGCGGACCGTGCGCTGGATCTGGCCGGAGCCGTGGCAGATGTCGCAGGTCACCGGCGAGGTGCCGGGCTGGCAGCACGAGCCCTGGCACGTCTCGCAGAGCACCGCCGTGTCGACCTCGAGGTCGCGGTGGGTGCCGAAGATGACCTCGTCGAGCGAGACCTCCACGCGCAGCAGGGCGTCCTGGCCGCGCTCGCGGCGGGAGCGCGGCCCGCGGGACGAGCCCTGCGCGCCCTGCCCGAAGAAGGTCTCGAAGATGTCGCCGAACCCGCCGAAGCCCTGGCCGCCGCCGCCGAAGCCCTCCTGGGGCCCGCGGTCGTACTGCGCCCGCTGCTGGGCGTCGCTCAGGACGTCGTAGGCGTGCGTGACGAGCTTGAAGCGCTCGGAGGCGTCCGCGCTCGGGTTGACGTCGGGGTGCAGCTCGCGGGCGAGTCGGCGGTACGCCTTCTTGATCTCGTCGGCGGAGGCGTCGCGGTCGACGCCCAGCACTTCGTAGTGATCGGCCACAGGTGGCTTCGTCCTTCGTTCGTGGGTCGGTGGGCCGGGCACGGCGCACCGGGGGGATCCGGCGGGGGCCGGGAGGTCGGGCCTACTCCTCGCCGAGGAGGCGGGAGAGGTAGCGGGCGACGGCGCGCACCGCGGTGATGTTGCCGGAGTAGTCCATCCGGATCGGGCCGAGCACGCCCAGGCGCGAGACCTGGCCGCCCGCGGTGTTGTACCCGCTCGTGAGCACCGAGGTCTCCTGCAGCCCGAACGGCGCGTTCTCGCGGCCGATGCGCACCGAGATGCCCCGGGGGTCCGGGGTCATCTCGGCGAAGAGGCGCAGCAGCTCCACCTGCTCCTCGATCGCCTCGAGCACGGGGTAGATGCTGCCCGAGAAGTCCTCCTCGGTGCGGACGAGGTTGGCGGCGCCGGCCATGACCAGGCGGTCCTGCCTGTTGGCGCCGACCTGCTCGAGCAGGGTCTGCACGATCGGCGTCAGCACGTGGCGCCGCTCGGGGCTGAAGCGCTCCGCGACGGAGCCGAGCGTCTCGGCCGCCTGCTGGAGCCCGAGGCCCAGCACGGCCGTGTTGAGCTTCGCGCGGATCTCGCCCAGGAGCGCGTCGTCCACGTCCTCCGGGGTCTCGAGCACGCGCTGGTCGACCCGGCCGGTGTCGGTGATCAGCACCGACAGGAGGCGGCGGGGAGCGAGGGCGACGAGCTCCACGTGGCGCAGCCGCGCGGCTCCGAACGACGGGTACTGCACGAGCGCGACGCTGTTGGTGAGCTGCGAGAGCAGGCGGACGGTCTTGACCAGCACCTCGTCGAGGTCCGGGCTCTGCCCGAGGAACGTCTCGATCGCCTGGCGCTGCGCGGAGGTCAGCGGGCGGAGGTCGGCGAGCTGGTCGACGAAGAGGCGGTAGCCCTTGTCGGTCGGCACGCGGCCGGAGGAGGTGTGCGGAGCCGCGATCAGCTCCTCCTCCTCCAGCTGGGCCATCTCGTTGCGGATGGTGGCGGCCGAGACGCCGAACGCGTGGCGCTCGACGATCGACTTCGAGCCCACCGGCTCCCGGTTCGCCACGTAGTCCTGCACGATCACGCGCAGGACCTGGAGACCGCGCTCCGTGACCATACGACCGACCTCCCGCCGGACTCCGAGTGCCCGCGGGCACGACCGTCTGCGGCGCTGACGCCGCGCGGAGCCTGGCACTCCGCAACTCTGAGTGCCAATCATAACCGGGAGGCGGACCGCCCGGCGGGGTTGCGCCGGGATCGGCCGGGGTGCACTCCTGCAGGGCCGCGGGGAGGAGCCCCGTCATCCCCGAGGAGGAGGTCCCGCGCGGCCCGGTGCGCAGGGAGTCGCCGCATGCCACGATGGACGCCGAGCGCACGGGGGACGCCCGTCGCCGCCGCCGGAACGGAGACCATCATGTCGGCCACCCCTCCCCCGCCCCCCGTCTACGGGACCCCGGCTCCGCCGCTGAACCCGGCGGACGAGAAGACCTGGGCGATCGTCACGCACGTGACCGGCATCTTCTTCAGCTTCCTGCCCTCGCTGATCGTCTTCCTGGTCTTCAAGGGGCGCGGACCGTTCCTCGAGGCGCACGCCAGGACGGCCCTCAACTTCCACCTGACGACGCTGATCGCCTACGTCGCCGGGACGATCCTGTCCTTCGTGCTCGTCGGCTTCATCGTGTTCCTGGTCGTGCCGATCCTGGTGATCGTCTTCGCGATCATCGCCTCGGTGCGCGCCAGCGCGGGCGAGTACTACACCTATCCGCTCAGCATCCCGTTCTTCAAGTAGCCGCGGAACCGGGGCGGCCGTGCGTCGGCCGCCCCGGGATCCGGCCTCAGCCGTCGGTGAGGCGGCGCACGACCGCGTCGGCCAGCAGACGGCCGCGCAGAGTCAGCACGATCCGGCCGCCGAGCGCCGCCCGGCCGTCGACGAGGCCGTCGGCGATGAGCCCCGCCACCTCGCTGCGCCGACCGGCGTCGATCGCGTCGATGGGCAGCCCGTCCGCCAGGCGCGAGCGCAGCAGCACGTCCTCCACCCGCCGCGTCCCCGCGTCGAGCGTCTCCCGCCCGGCAGCGGGCGAGGCCCCGGTGCTCAGCCGGTCGGCGTAGGCCGCCGGGTGCTTCACGTTCCACCAGCGCACGCCTCCGACGTGGCTGTGGGCGCCGGGACCGACGCCCCACCAGTCGTGGCCGAGCCAGTACGAGAGGTTGTGCCGGGAGCGGTGGGCGTCGTCGCGGGCCCAGTTGCTGACCTCGTACCAGGAGTACCCGGCAGCGGCCAGGCGCGCGTCGGCGAGCTCGTACATGTCGGCCGTGAGGTCGTCGTCCGGGGTCGCGACTTCGCCGCGGCGGATCTGCCGGGCGAGCTTCGTGCCGTCCTCCACGATCAGGGCGTAGGCCGAGAGATGGTCCGGCCGGTTGGCGAGCGCGGAGTCGAGCGACCGCTCCCAGTCGGCCAGGGACTCCCCCGGCGTGCCGTAGATGAGGTCGAGGCTGACCTGCAGGCCGGCCTCCCTCGCCCACTCGACCACGAGCGGGACCCGCTCCGGGTCGTGGGTGCGCTCGAGCGTGGCGAGGACGTGCGGCACGGCCGACTGCATCCCGAAGCTGACGCGGGTGAAGCCCGCCTCGGCCAGCGCGCGGAGGTAGGCGGCGTCGACGGAGTCCGGATTCGCCTCGGTGGTGATCTCGGCGTCGGGCGCGACCCCGAAGTGGGTGCGGAGGCCGCCCAGCATCCGCACCAGGTCGCCGGCGGGCAGGAGGGTGGGCGTCCCGCCGCCGAAGAAGACCGTGCGGGCGGGGCGCCGGGGCAGGCCCGCGCGCTCGAGCACGTCGGCGCCGAGAGCCATCTCGGTGATCGCCTCGTCGGCGTAGTCCTGCTGCTTCGCCCCGCGGAGCTCGGTCGCCGTGTAGGTGTTGAAGTCGCAGTACCCGCAGCGGACCCGGCAGAACGGCACGTGCACGTAGAGGCCGAGGTCGCGCTGCTCCACGCCGTCGACGACGGACGCGGGCAGTCCGCCGTCGAGCGGAGCAGGATCGGCGATCGGGAGGGCGCTCCCCACGTCAGCTGACGCGCGCCGGCAGCAGCGCGCGCAGGTACTTGGCGACCTGGCGCTTCTGCACGGCGCGCAGCACCGGCGCGCCCAGGCGGTAGAGACGGGTGGAGGGTCGCGAGAAGACCCGGATGACGAGCCAGACCGAGTCGTCCGCGCGCTTCTCGACGACGAAGGACTCCTCGCCGCTCTCGGGGTGGCCCTCGAGGGTGCCGTAGGCGAAGCCGACCTGGTCGGGCTCGTCGACGACGTAGACCACGCGGACCGGGGCGTCGAAGACGCGGCCGAGCAGGGTCACGCGGAGCACGGCGGTCACGCCGGCGGTGATGTAGGGGGTGCCGTCGGGAGCGAAGTGCTCCTCCGTCGGCCGGCTGACGAGGTCGATCGGGGTGCCCGCGGCATCGAAGTTGACGCCGGTGTACTGCACGCCGCTCCCGCTGGTGATGTCGGTCACCTCGATGCCGCTGCCGCGCTGCACGCCCCAGGTCATCAGGGAGGCGGTGGTGATGGCGAAGCGCTCGTCGCCCGAGCCGAGACGGGCCTCGAAGCGCTCGGCCGTGAAGCCGTCCGGCGGGTACTCGAGCAGGTCGGGTGCGAGAGTGCCGCCGACGGCCGCGTAGGTGACCTGCGGCTGGCCCTCGAAGTTGGAGCGGCGGATGCTCACGTCCCGACCTTCTTCCCGGACTCCTCGAGCGCGGCGCGCGTCGAGTCCGCGCGCCGGGTGGTGCTGTCCATCCGACCCAGCGTATCCGACCGTCGGCGTCCCGAGCCGGGAACGGCCGAGGGCCCTCCCCCGCCGGAGCGGGAGGAGGGCCCTCGTCGTGGTGCGGGTCGGGTCAGCTGCAGGGAGTCAGCTTCGCGACGGCGTCGGACAGGGTGCCGGTGCCGCCGAGGAGGACGACGCTCGTCGCTCCGCCGGCCTTGATGTCCTGCAGCACCTTGACCGGCACGCAGGTCGGGGGCACGGCGAAGAGGGGGCTCCCCGTGCGCCCGGCGGCCGCGGCTCCGGCCAGGGCGTCGGGGAAGTTCTCTCCGGTGGCCAGGAACACGGTCTTCGACCCGCGGGGGAAGGCCGCCCGGTTGAGCTGCTCCGAGGTGTCGTAGCGGTCGACCCCGCCGAAGCGGGTGACGAGCGGTCCGGCCGGCACCGTGAGGGAGTTCTGGATGCCGGCGCTGACCGACAGCTCGGATCCCGCGATGGTGAGCACCGGAGGCCGGAGCCCCCTCAGGATCCCGACAGTGGTCGGGTCGGCCGCCGGGAGGCCGCCGTTCACGAGGACGACGGGGGCCGAGTTCTTGCCCGCGGCGGCGGTGGCGCTGAGCGCGTCGGGGAACTTCTCGCCGGTCGCGAGCCAGGCCCCCTTCGGCGAGACGCCGCCGAAGGCGCTCTCGATGATCTTCCGCGACGTGTCGTAGCGGTCGGTGCCTCCGAGGCGGAAGACCCTCCCGTTCGCGTACTGGCCGAGGTCGGTGGCGAGGGCGTCGCTGACGCTGAGGTCGGAGCCGACGACGACGATCCGCTGGGGCTTGAGACGGGTGAGCTCGTCGCGGACGACCTGGCTCACCGAGTCGCGGTCGACCAGGAGGAGCGGTCCGCCCTGCTTCGCGGCGGCGGGACCGGCGCTGAGCGCGTCGGGGAAGTTCGCGCCGGTGGCGATGTAGACGACGGGGACGCCGGGGGTGTCGAAGGTCGCCTTCGAGATCTCGACGGCGGTGCCCTGGCGGTCGGTGCCCGCGAGGCGGACGACCTCCGGGCCGGTGCCCGGCGTCGGCGTCGGGGTGGTGGTCGACGGGACGACGCGCAGCGGCGCGCGCACGATGACGCCGGTGCCGGAAGGCTGCTCCCCGCCGCGGCTGAGTCCCTTCACCTCGACCGACGGGGCGCCGAGCGGCGTCGTGTCGCTGAAGTTGAGGTAGCGGTCGAAGAACTCCTGGGTCGGGGTGATCGCGATGCCCCGGCCGTCCTGCACGACCTTGGGGACGGCCTTCAGGCGGCCACCGTCCTCCGTTCCGACCGTGGCGCTGAGGCCCGCGAGGTCGAAGAAGCCGGGGACACCGGAGTCGAGGACGATGACGTCGCCCGCGCCGGCCTCGGTGACGGTGCCGCCGCCGGCCCAGAATTCGCCGCCGGCGCGCTCGGAGGAGGTGGACGTCGACAGGTCGAGGTCGGCCTCCGCGGACCCGCTCGCAGCAGTCACCTGGAGGTCGGCGGAGAGGGCGAGGACGAAGCCGGTCCGGTCGACGCCGGCCGGAGCGTACGCGTCGTCCGCCTCGTCCTCGGCGCCGTTCAGGAGGAGCGAGAGCTTGGTGCCGCCGAAGGAGCCGGCGGCGCGTCCGATCGGGATCTGGATCGAGTTGGTGGCGGTGTCGACGACGGATTCGCCGCTCTCGAGGTCCGTCGCGGTGCTCCTCAGCTGCCACGTCACGACCCGGTAGCCGGGGTGCGACCACTCGGTGAAGGTGTCGGGAGCGGTGGAGTCGGGCAGCTCGATGGTCAGCGTGGTCGCGTCTGCGGCCACCGGAAGCGGCACGTCGGTGCCGAACCGGGCGCTGTCCGACCAGGAGTAGGGCGCGGGCGCGACCGGGATCACCTTGTTCGCTGCCGAGGCCGGTCCCGCCGCCACCAGCGATCCCGCTGCGACGGCCGCGATGCTCGCGAGCGCCGCCCCCGTCCTGATCCAGCGCTTCCTCGTGCTCGTAGGCACCACGGACTACCACCCTTCGTCATGGTGGAGGACCGGTCGTCGACGCTGCAGCCCCCCGTGCGGATCGATCCCGATCCACGGCCGCGTCCTGGCGTCCGAAAGCTATCGGTCCGCTGTGAGGCGCCGCAATCCCCGAGGACACGATGTCCCGGACGGGGGGTGCGTCACCCCTCCGGGAGGGGGGACGGGCGCCGGCTACGGGGCTCGCGCTACTTCTTGTCCTTGGTCTCGACGTCACCCGAGAGCGCGGCGATGAACGCCTCCTGGGGGACCTCGACGCGGCCGACCATCTTCATCCGCTTCTTGCCCTCCTTCTGCTTCTCGAGGAGCTTGCGCTTGCGGGTGATGTCGCCGCCGTAGCACTTGGCGAGGACGTCCTTGCGCATCGCGCTGATCGACTCGCGGGCGATGATCCGGGCGCCGATGGCGGCCTGGATCGGCACCTCGAACTGCTGCCGCGGGATCAGCTTGCGCAGGCGCCCCGTCATCAGCACGCCGTAGGCGTAGGCCTTCTCCCGGTGCACGATCGCGCTGAACGCGTCGACCTGCTCGCCCTGCAGCAGGATGTCGACCTTCACGAGGTCGGCCTCCTGGGAGCCGGCGGGCTCGTAGTCGAGCGAGGCGTAGCCGGCGGTCTTGGACTTGAGGTTGTCGAAGAAGTCGAAGACGATCTCGCCGAGGGGCATGTGGTAGCGGATCTCGACCCGGTCCTCGCCCAGGTACTCCATGCCGATCAGGGTCCCGCGGCGGCTCTGGCAGAGCTCCATGATCGTGCCGACGTAGTCCTTCGGCGCGAGGATCGCGGCCTTGACGATCGGCTCCGTGACGGCGGCGATCTTGCCGACGGGGAACTCGCTCGGGTTCGTGACGGTGACGGTCTTCTTGTCCTCCGTCGAGACCTCGTAGATGACCGAGGGCGCCGTGGTGATGAGGTCGAGACCGAACTCGCGCTGCAGGCGCTCGGTGATGATCTCGAGGTGCAGGAGGCCGAGGAACCCGCAGCGGAAGCCGAAGCCGAGCGCCACCGACGTCTCGGGCTCGTAGACGAGCGCCGCGTCCGAGAGCTTGAGCTTGTCGAGGGCCTCGCGCAGGTCCGGGTAGTCGCTGCCGTCGATCGGGTACAGGCCCGAGAAGACCATCGGGAGCGGCTCGGTGTAGCCGGGCAGCGCCTGCGTCGCGGGCTTCGACGCCGTGGTGACGGTGTCGCCGACCTTCGACTGGCGCACGTCCTTCACACCGGTGATCAGGTAGCCCACCTCGCCGACCGCGAGACCCTGCGTCGCGACGGGCTCGGGGCTCGACACGCCGATCTCGAGGATCTCGTGCGTGGCGCGGGTCGACATCATCTGGATCTTCTCCCGCGGCGAGAGCTTGCCGTCGATCATCCGGACGTAGGTGACGACCCCGCGGTAGGCGTCGTACACGGAGTCGAAGATCATGGCGCGCGCAGGGGCGGAGGGGTCGCCGACGGGCGGCGGGATGAGCTCGGTGACGCGGTCGAGCAGCGCCTCGACGCCCATGCCGGTCTTGCCGGAGACGCGGAGGACGTCGTCCGGGTCGCCGCCGATGAGGCTCGCGAGCTCCTTCGCGTACTTCTCGGGGTCCGCGGCCGGCAGGTCGATCTTGTTCAGGACAGGGATGATCGTGAGGTCGTTCTCGAGCGCGAGGTAGAGGTTCGCGAGCGTCTGGGCCTCGATGCCCTGCGCCGCGTCGACCAGGAGGATCGCGCCCTCGCAGGCCGCCAGCGAGCGGCTGACCTCGTAGGAGAAGTCGACGTGGCCCGGAGTGTCGATCATGTTCAGGGCGAACGTGCGCCCGTGGCGCTCCCACGGCATCCGCACGGCCTGCGACTTGATCGTGATGCCGCGCTCGCGCTCGATGTCCATGCGGTCGAGGTACTGCGCGCGCATCGCCCGGTCCTCGACGACACCCGTGATGCCGAGCATCCGGTCGGCGAGGGTGGACTTGCCGTGGTCGATGTGGGCGATGATGCAGAAGTTGCGGATGGACGCCGGATCGGTCGCGGCGGGCTCGAGCCCGGAGTGTGCACGTGGAGACATCGTGGGACCAGTGTCCCATGCCCGGCGGCGGAGGCCGGGACCGGCGGCTACAGATCGAGTCCGTAGGTGCGGGTGGGCTCGACGCCGGGCGGGTTCTCCCGCTCGCCGAGGCGGACGAAGCCCATGCTCTCGTAGAGGGCGTGCGCGGTGGTCATCAGCGTGCCGCTGTTCATCACGACCCGCTGGAGGCCCCGCTCAGCGGCGAGCATCACGACGAACTCCGTGAGCAGCCGCCCGAGACCCCGCCCACGTGCCTCCGGGGCGACGGCGAGCAGCCGCCAGTCCAGCTCGCCGGGGCGGCCGAGCTCGTAGAGGTTCGCGCCCGGGCGCGCGGTGGTGACCGTGGCGAGGATCCGCCCGTCGCCCTCGACGGCGACCCAGACCTCGCCCTCGACGTCGTGCCGGGCGACCGCGGCGACGTCGGCGGCGTACTCCTCCCCCAGCTCGTAGTCGTGGGCGTAGGCGGCGAGCCGCAGGCGCGAGACCTCGTCGTACTCCTGGGCCCGGACGCGCCGGACCAGCACCTCGGCGGCGCTCATCCGCGCACCCGGGCCGGGAGAGCGCGCAGCCCGTGCTCCAGCGCGGCGGGGTCAGCGGCGAGGCAGACGCGGATCCAGCCCTCGCCGGTGCGGCCGAAGGCGCTGCCGGGAGCGACGGCGACGAGGGTCTCGAGGAGGAACGACTCGACCCAGGAGGCGACGTCCCCGCCGGTCGCGTGCGCCATGTCGATCCACAGGTAGAACGCGCCCTCGGGCTCGCGGTAGGCGATCCCCCGCTCGTCGAGCACGCCCGTCGCGAGCCGCAGGTTGGCGAGGTAGTGGTCGGAGGCGGCGGCCACCGCGTCCTGCGGCCCGGTCAGAGCGGCGAGGGCGGCGCGCTGGTCCGGAGTGGCGACGCAGCTGATCGCCGCCTCCTGCACCGTGACCATGATCGACGTGAAGCCGGGAGGCGTCACGAGGTAGCCGACGCGGACGCCGGTCATCGCGTAGGTCTTCGAGAAGGAGAAGACGCTGAGGACGCGGTCGGCGTCGTCCCCGCGCTCCTGCGCGATCGCCGCGAGGCTCACGTGCGGGCGCCCGTAGGTGAAGTACTCGTAGACCTCGTCGCTGAGCACCCACAGGTCGTGGCGCCGGGCGATGTCGAGCAGGCGCTCGAGGACCTCCCTCGGGAACACCACGCCGAGCGGGTTGGACGGGCTGTTGACGATCAGGACGCGGGTCCGGTCGGTGATCAGGCGCTCGACCTCCTCGGGATCGGGGAGGAAGGCGTCCTCAGCGCGCAGCGTGTACGGCACGGGCACGGCGCCGATGGTCCGCGCATTGGTCGTGAAGACGGTGTAGCCCGGGTCGGGGATGAGCACCTCGTCGCCGGGCCCGAGCAGGAGCGTCATCGCCTGGTGCAGCGCCTGCGTGGCGCCGACGGTCACCCAGACCTGCTCGACGTCCGCCTCGATGCCGTTGTCTCGTGCCAGCTTCTCGACGATGGCGCGCCGGAGCTCGGGGACTCCGCCGTTGGGCCCGTAGCGGGTGTCGTCGGCCGCCCACGCCGCCCGTGCCGCCTCGATGATGTGCGGCGCGGTCGGCACGTCGGGCTCGCCCACCGCGAGGAGGGTGACTCCGTCGAGCCGCAGCGCGATCTCGAACAGGTGGCGGATGCCCGAGGGCGGCACCGCGGAGAGGTGATCGGCGAGACGGGGCACCGGCGTCACGTTACCGGCGGGCCCGGACCGCGAGACGCCACGGCGGTCCGCCTCCCCCGGCGTGTCGCCCCGGCGGCCCCGACCCGGACGGCGCCGCACCCGCGGGCGCGGCGCGGTTGAAGGGTGACGACGGGTGCGCTAAAGTTCCTTGTTGGCTTGCGCTCCCCCTCCGGACACCCGGCAGGCGTGGAGTGATCAGAAGCCGGCGACCTCCAGTCGCACCGCAGGGCGTTCAGACGCCCGCGGAAGGGGCACTCCGTCGAGTAGCCGGCTGCACACACGCACATCCGAGAAGAAGGTAATCCACGTGGCAAACATCAAGTCGCAGATCAAGCGCAACCTCACCAACAAGAAGGCGAACGAGCGCAACAAGGCCGTCAAGAGCGAGCTGAAGACCGCCATCCGCTCGGTCCACACCGCCATCGCCGCCGGCGACACCGAGAAGGCCGGCACCGCCCTCGCCTTCGCCGCCAAGAAGCTCGACAAGGCCGCCAGCAAGGGCGTCATCCACAAGAACCAGGCCGCGAACCGCAAGTCGGCCATCGCGAAGCAGGTCGCCGCGCTGTAATACTGCGCGAAGCTGCAACGACGAAGGGTCCGGCCTCTGGCCGGGCCCTTCGTCGTTGCAGCTTCGCGGTCGACGGGCTCCTCGTGCCTCGTCGCCCGTCGCGCAGTCGGCTTCCGCGCTTGGTTGCGGTGGGAGGAGCGGGTTCCGTTCCGGGTACGACGATCCGCTGACACGCGGATCGCCGGTGACCCTGCGAGGGCATCGTCCGGCTCTCGATCGGCTGCGGCCCGGTCGGCTACCGCGGAGGGTCGCGGGGGGAGGAGCGGAGAGCGTTTCGGGGTACGACGATCCGCTGACTCGCGGATCGCCTGTGACCCGCACCGATCTCGACGGGCTTCTCGTGCCTCGTCGCCCGTCGCGCAGTCGGCTTCCGCGCATGGTTGCGGTGGGAGGAGCGGGTTCCGTTCCGGGTACGACGATCCGCTCGCACGCGGATCGCCGGTGACCCTGCGAGGTCGTTGTCCGACTCTTCGTCGGCCGCGGTGCGAGCCTGCGAGCGGAGGTGAACCCTTCGCTGCTGGTCGAGCAGCCGCGGAGCGGCGTATCGAGACCCGCCGAGGACGAGGTCGGTGCGGATCGCGGGCGCAGGGTCTTTCGGGCGGGTCAGAGGCCCCGGGCGGAGACGACGGAGACCATGCGCTCGAGGGCGTACACGGGGTCGCGGGTGGCGCCCTTCACGTTCGCGTCGGCGTCGGCGACCGTCAGGATCGCGGTGCCGAGGCCCTCGCCGGTCCAGCCCTGCAGGTCGCGCCGGGCCCGGTCCACCTGCCACGGAGCGAGGCCCAGACGCGAGGCGACCTGACCCGAGCCCTCGCGCGAGCCGGCGACCTTCGCCATGGTCCGCAGCTTGCTCGCGAACGCGGCGACGATCGGTACCGGGTCGGCACCGGAGGCGAGGGCGTGGCGGAGCCCGAGCAGCGCCTCGCCGTGACGGCCCGCGATCGCCGAGTCGGCGACGGTGAAGGCCGTGGTCTCGACGCGGCCGCCGTAGTACTTCGCGACGGTCGCCTCGGTGATCTCGCCGGTGACGTCGGACAGCAGCTGCTGGCACGCCGACGCGAGCTCGTCGAGGTCGTCGGAGAAGGCAGACACCAGGGCTCGGACGGCACCGGTGGTCGCCGTGCGGCCGGCGGTGCGGAACTCGGCGATCGCGAAGTCGACCTTGTCGCTCTCGCGCTTGAGCTCGGCGCAGACGATCTCGATGCCGCCGCCCGTGCCCGAGCGGATGGCGTCGAGGAGCTTCTTGCCCCGGTTGCCGCCGCCGTGGCGGAGCACCAGGGTCGCCCCGTCCGCGGGCGCCGAGAGGTAGTCGAGGGTCTCGAGGAGGAACGCGTCCGTGCACTTCTCGACGTTCGAGACGCGGATGAGGCGGGGCTCGTCGAAGAGGGACGGGCTCGCGAGCGTCAGCAGCTCCCCCGGCGCGTAGCCGCCGGCGTCGATGTCGCTGACCTCGAGGCTCGGATCCTCGGCCCGGAGGAACTCGCGGAGGAAGCGCAGCGCGCGGTCGGCGAGGAACTGCTCCGGGCCGGTGATCAGCACGATCGGCGCCGGCCGGGTCTGGTTCCAGGCGAGCTGCGGGATCGCCGCCTTCGAGGGCGCTGCCTTCGCGCGCGCCGGGGCCCTGCCTGCCATGCCGTGTCCTTCCGTGCCGCGCCCGTCCGAGCGCCCTCCACCCTACGGCCCGCTCACGGCGCCCCGAGGACGCCGCGGGAGCCGTCGCGCCGCTCACCCAGACCGCGATCCCGTCGCTGCGGGACGCGAGCACGACCGTACCCTCGACATCCGACCTCAGCGCCTCGACCCCGCGCTCGGCCAGCAGAGCGAGGAGCGACGGATTCGGATGTCCGTAGTCGTTCTCCGCCCCGACGGAGATCAGCCCGACGCTCGCGCCGAGCGCGTCGTAGAGGGCGGGCGACTGGTCGGCGGAGCCGTGATGCGCGACCTTGACGACGTCGACCCGGCCGACCGGCAGCCGGGAGACGCGTCCCTGCTCCTGCTCGCCGAGGTCGCCCAGGAGCGCGACGGAGAGCGGGCCGCCGCGGGCGTCCGGGCCGATGTCGACCCGGAGGGTCACGCTCGCCTCGTTCCCCCGCAGCGCGCTCCGCCGCTCCGGCCACTCGACCCGCCAGCGCAGCGAGCCGAGCGCGCCGCTGTCGCCGCGGACCGCCTCCTGCACGGCGACCCCCGCGCCGGTGAGCGCCGCCCGGTCGCGCTCGTCGTCGCGGCCCGCGGCGGGCCCGACGAGCGCGGCGTCGGTCCGTCCGAGGACGGCCTGGAGCCCGCCGACGTGGTCGAGGTCGTAGTGCGTCAGCACCAGCAGCGGGATCCGGTCCACTCCCATCAGGCGGAGGCAGGCCTCGAGCGGTGCGGGCTCGGGCCCCGTGTCGACGAGCAGCACGCCCGCGTCTCCGCGGAGGAGGACCGCGTCGCCCTGCCCGACGTCGCACATCGCGACACGCCAGTCCTCGGGAACCGAGGCGGCGCGGAGGAGCGGCGTGGCGACGGTGGTGCCGCCGGCGGCGGCGATCGCGCACGCCAGCCCGACGGCGGCGACCCGGCGCACCCGCGCGAGCCGCGGCGACTGCGTGACCAGCACGAGGGCGAGCAGGGTCAGCACGGTGAGCGCGAGCGCTCCTCCCACGCCGGGCCACCAGGCGATCCTCGGGGCGGGCCACGAGTCGACGGCGCGGGCGATCGAGGCGATCCACCAGGCGGGGACGGCGGCGAGCCGGATCGCAGCGTCGGCGGCTCCGGGCCACCAGGGGGCGAGCAGGCAGCCGATGAGCCCAAGCCCGGTCGCGGCGGGTGCCGCGGGCTCGGCGAGCAGGTTGGCGAGCACTCCGTACACCGGCACCGACGGGTCCACGAGCAGCAGCACGGGCTGGCAGGCGAGCTGCGCCGCGGTCGGCACCGCGAGCAGCAGGGCGAGAGGCCGGGGCAGCACTCGACCGAGAGCGCCCGCGATCGGCTCGGCGAGCAGCAGGAGTCCGGCGGTGGCGAGGACGGACAGCACGAAGCCGAGCCTCCCCGCGATCGAGGGGTCGGCGGCCACGAGCACGACGACGGTCGCGAGCAGGGCGGGCACAGCCGCTCCGGAGCGACGCCCGAGCCGCGCGAGGAGGACCACCGTCGCCATCACGGCGGCCCGCACCACGCTCGGCTCGGGGGTCACCAGCACCACGAAGCCGGCGAGCAGGGCGAGGGCGGCGACGGTCCGGAGAGGGCGCCCGGCGCCGAGGAGCGCCGCGATCGTCCAGCCGGCGACCACCACCACGGCGCAGTTGGCGCCCGAGACGGCGGTCAGGTGGGTGAGCGACGCGGTGCGCATCGCCTCCTCGAGCCCCGCGTCGAGCGCGGACGTGTCGCCGGTCGCGAGGCCCGGCAGCAGCCCCGCCACGTCGCCGCCGACCAGCGCCGCGCGCTCGAGGAAGCGCGAGCGCAGCACCTCCGCGACGGCCGCCGCTCCCCCGGGACCGCGCCGGTCCTCGACGGACGCCGCCCTCAGCATCGTCGCCTCGCCGACGGGCCCCTCCTGCGCCGCAGCGCGCGCCTCCAGGTCGAGCTCGGCGCCCACCGGCAGCCGACCGCCGGGATCGGCGAGCAGCACGCGCACGGGGGCCGCGGTCGACGCGTCTCCCACCCGCAGCGCCGTCGCGTCGAACCACACTCCCCCGGTCGCGAGCGGTCGGGCACCCGTATCGACGCGCACGGTGACCGGGGTGAGGGCGCGATCCTCCTGGGCCTCCCTCAGCGACGCCGGGTGGTCACCGGGCGCCGCGGCGACCACGGAGGTGAGGGCGAGGGCGGCACCCGCGCCCCCGACGAGCACCGCTCCGACCAGCCGCCCGCCGAGGCCGCGCCGGAGCAGGACGCACGCCGCCCCGAGCAGCACCCAGCCCGCGGCGCACCACGAGAGGCCCCCGTCGAGCACTGCCGCGACCGGCAGCATCCCGGCCGCCCACGCGGTGGTCCAGGCGGCCACCGCTGCCGGCAGGAGCCGCAGGTCCGCCGCCCGCACGCTCCTCACGGCGCGACCTGGTCGCGGAACGCGGCGAGCGTCTTCTCGCCGATCCCGGGGACCTCGAGCAGCTGGTCGACGGAGGAGAACTGGCCGTTCGCCTCCCGGTGGGCGACGATCTTCTTCGCGGTCGCCGGGCCGATCTCGGGCAGCTCCTCCAGCTGGGCCGCCGTCGCCGTGCTCAGGCTCAGCACGGATCCGGCGGCGGAGGCTCCTCCTGGAGCGGCCCCGCCCGGAGCCGCTCCCGCCGCGGCCGGCGCCGCTCCCACGGCCGGCACGACGATCTGCTCGCCGTCCACGAGCCTCCGGGCCAGGTTGACCGCCGCGCGCTCCGCCGACTCCTGGAACCCTCCGGCGGCGGCGACCGCGTCCGCCACCCGCGCCTCCGGCGACAGGACGTACAGCCCCGGAGAGGCGACCTCGCCGGCCACGTGAACGTACAGCGACTCGACCGCCGCAGCAGCGGGCGCGCTCGTCGACACGGCGGGCTCCAGGACCCGCTCATGACCGCTCGACCGCGCTCCCGCGAGCAGCACCGCGACCACCGCGGCGCCGATGACGAGCACGACCGCCGCTCCCACTCCCACGCGCCAGCGCGGGCGGGCGCGGCGGGGCCGCAGCAGCGCCGTCAACTGCTCGTCGTCCGTCCCGCTGGTCTCTGGCATCCGCCGACGGTAGGACCCGCGTCACCGCCCGGAGCGGCCGCCGACACCGATCCGGGGACAGCCCGCCGGATCGCCTCCCTGTGGAGGAGAGAGCAGCACCGGCGCAGGACGGACGACGGGGCCCCTCCTGCGAGAGGAGGAGCCCCGTCGGGACGGATCGGCGGCTAGACCGCCTTCGTCACCAGGTTCACCAGGCGCGGCGCCCGCACGATCGCCTTCACGACCTCGCGGCCGACGAGAGCCCGGGCGACGCCGGCCGTGGCCCGCGCCTTCTCCTCGAGCTCGTCGGAGGAGATCTTCGGCGAGACCTCGAGCCGGTCGCGGACCTTGCCGTCGACCTGCAGGATCGCCGTGACCTTCTCCTCGACCAGCAGCGACGGGTCGGCCTTGCGCCACAGCGCGTGCGCGACGGTGCCCTCGTAGCCCAGACGGTGCCACATGTCCTCGGCCGTGTACGGCGCGAACAGGTTGAGAGCCATCGCGACCACCTCGACCGCCTCGCGGACCGCGGGGTCCCCGGCCCCGGCACCCGAGTCGACGACCTTGCGGGTCGCGTTGACGAGCTCCATCAGCCGCGCGACCACGACGTTGAACTTGAACGCCTCGATCAGCGACGGGGACTCCGCGAGGAAGCGGTGGGTCTGGCGGCGCAGAGCCGCGTCGCCCGACTTCCACTCGACGTCGGGCCTCGAGGTGACGTCCTTCGCCAGGCGCCAGGCGCGGGCGAGGAACTTCGCGCTGCCGCCGGGCGAGACGTCGGCCCAGTCGATGTCGTCCTCGGGCGGGCCGGCGAACGCCATCGTCAGGCGCACGGCGTCGACGCCGAACTCGTCCAGCTGGTCCGAGAGGCGGACGATGTTGCCCTTCGACTTCGACATCGCCGCGCCGTCCATCTGAACCATGCCCTGGTTGAGCAGCGCCGTGAAGGGCTCCGTGAACGACACGTAGCCCAGGTCGAACAGCACCTTGGTGATGAAGCGCGCGTACAGCAGGTGCAGGATCGCGTGCGTCACGCCTCCGACGTACTGGTCGACGGGCGCCCACTTCTCGGCGAGCTTCGGATCGAAGGCCTGCGTGTCGTCCTTCGGCGAGAGGAAGCGGAGGAAGTACCACGAGGAGTCGACGAAGGTGTCCATCGTGTCCGGGTCGCGGCGCGCGGGCGAGCCGTCCACCGGGTGCGGCACGTTCACCCAGTCCTCCGCCGCTCCGAGCGGCGACGAGCCCTTCGGCTGCAGGTCGAGGCCGTCGGTGGAGGGCAGGACGACGGGCAGCTGGTCCTCGGGAACCGGCACGAGCTCGCCGTCGGCTCCGTGGATGATCGGGATGGGGGTGCCCCAGTAGCGCTGACGCGAGATCAGCCAGTCGCGCAGGCGGTAGTTCTTGGCCGAGCGGCCGCGGCCGCGCTCCTCGAGCATCCTGATGACGCGCTCGATGGCGGTGCGCTTGGAGAGCCCGTCGAGCGGCCCGGAGTTGATCAGGCGGCCGTCGCCGGTCAGCGCCTCGCCGGTCGTGGCGGGGTCGAGCGAGTACTCCTTCTCGAGCGCGGCCAGCTCCTCCGGGTCCTCCGGGATGACCGGGATCGCCCCGGTGACGGAGGCGTTGGTGTCGACGACCACGCGCACGGGCAGGTCGAAGGCGCGGGCGAAGTCGAGGTCGCGCTGGTCGTGCGCAGGCACGGCCATGACGGCTCCGTGGCCGTAGTCGGAGAGGACGTAGTCGGCGGCCCAGATCGGCAGCCGCTCGCCGTTCACGGGGTTCACCGCGTAGCGGCCGAGGAACACGCCGGTCTTGGGGCGGTCGGCGGTCAGGCGCTCGATCTCGCTCGACTTCTGCACCGTCTCGAGGTAGCTGCGGAACGCGTCGCGGATCGCGGGCTCGGAGCCCTCGACCAGCTCGGAGGCGAGGTCGGAGTCGGGCGCGACGACCATGAAGGTCGCCCCGTAGAGCGTGTCGGGGCGCGTGGTGAAGACGGTGACGCGCTCGTCGCGGCCCTCGATCTCGAACTCGACGTCGGCGCCGATGGAGCGGCCGATCCAGTTGCGCTGCATGGCGATGACCTTCGACGGCCAGGACCCCTCGAGCTGGTTCAGGTCGTCGAGCAGGCGGTCGGCGTAGTCGGTGATCTTGAAGTACCACTGCGTGAGCTTCTTCTTGACCACGACCGCGCCGGAGCGCTCGGAGGTGCCGTCCGCCAGGACCTGCTCGTTCGCCAGGACCGTCTGGTCCACCGGGTCCCAGTTGACCCAGCTGTCCTTGCGGTAGGCGAGGCCCTTCTCGTACATCTTGAGGAACAGCCACTGGTTCCACTTGTAGTACTCGGGGTCGGAGGTGTGCAGCACGCGGTCCCAGTCGAAGGACGCGGCGTAGCGCTTCATCGAGCGCTTCTGCTGCTCGATGTTGTCGTAGGTCCAGGTGACCGGGTTCAGCCCGCGCTTGATCGCGGCGTTCTCGGCGGGCAGGCCGAAGCTGTCCCAGCCGATCGGGTGGAGGACGTTGAAGCCCTGCTGGCGCCAGTAGCGCGCGATCACGTCTCCGAGCGCGTACGCCTCGGCGTGGCCCATGTGCAGGTCGCCCGAGGGGTACGGGAACATGTCGAGCACGTACTTGCGGGGGCGCTTGTCCTCGGGGTCGTCCGTCGCGAACGGGCGCGTCTCCTCCCAGATCGGGAGCCACTTCTCCTGGAGCGCTCGGAAGTCGTAGCGCTCCTCGTCGCTCGCGCCGGTCTGCCGGGAGGTGTCTTCTGCCACAGGTGCTTCTCACTTCTGAAGGAGGGGGAGAACGCGCACGCGTGGGCGGCTGCGTTCGACCATCAACCCTACTGGCCCCGCGCGCACGGCAGACGAACGCGGCGCCCGCTCACTCCTCGGCGGCGCCCAGCACCGCGAGGAGCGCCCGCGCCTTCAGCCGCGTCTCCTCGACCTCCTCCTCCGGCACCGAGAGCGCGGTGATGCCGCCGCCGGTCCCCAGGCGGGCGCGCTCGCCGTCGAGCACGAGGGTGCGGATGGTCATCGCGAGGTCCAGCGAGCCGTCCGAGCCCAGGCGGCCGAAGGCGCCGGAGTAGACGCCGCGGGGACCGCCCTCCCACTCCCGCAGCAGCTCCACCGCCCGGCGCTTGGGCGCTCCCGTCATCGAGCCGGCCGGGAAGAGGGCTGCGATCAGCTGGGCGATCCCGACGCCCGGCGCGCGGCGGGCCGAGACCTCGCTGACCAGCTGGTGGACGTGCGGGTAGCTCTCCACCTCGAGCAGGCGGTCGACGACGACGGAGCCGGGGGCGGCGATCCGGGCGAGGTCGTTGCGGACGAGGTCCACGATCATCACGTTCTCGGCCCGCTCCTTCACGCTCGACACGAGCTCGTCCCGGAGCGCGCGGTCCTCGTCGGCGTCCCGGCCCCGGGGGCGCGTGCCCTTGATGGGATGCGTGGCGACGCGTCCATCGGCCCCGCCGGTGAGGAACCGCTCGGGCGAGGCGCTGACGAGCGCGAGCGGGCCGAGGCGGATCAGCCCGCCGTGATGGCTCGGGCTGGAGCGGCGGAGGCGACGGTACGCCTCGACCGGATCGAACCGGCCCTCGACGACGATCTCGTCGGTGAGGCAGAGCTGGTAGGCGTCCCCCGCGCGGATGGCCTCCTGGCAGCGGCCGATCAGCGCCGTGTACTCGGCGGCGGAGTGACGGCGGACCGGGACGCCGGCGGGCTCGGGATCCGCGGGGTCCGCGGGTGCGAGCGCGCCGACGAGCTCGAGCAGGCGCACGGTGAGCTCCTGCGCGTCTCCCGTGGCGACCAGGCGGACGGTCCGGGTGCCGTGGTCGAACTCGAGCACGGGGTCGCCCCGGAGCAGGGCGAGGGCCGGCGGATCCGCGGGGCCGGTCGGCGCCGAGGGCAGGGAGACGGAGGCGGCTCCCGCCTCGTAGGAGATCCAGCCGTAGCGGCCGAGCGCGCGGTCGCCCGCGGGGGCCTCGTCGTCGACCGCGGCGAGCGCCGCCGCCACGTCGCCGCCGGCCTCGACGAGGAGCACGTCCTCGCGGGCGCACGCCCCGAGGTAGGAGCGGCCGCTCGTCGCTCCGAGGCCCGAGTCGAGCCAGAACGACGCCTCGGCCGTGGCGAACAGGGCGTGGTGCGCGAGCTCCGGATCGACCCAGGGCAGCTCGACCGAGCGGACGTGCCGATCCTCCGAGACCACTGGGCTAGCGTAGGCGGTCGTGGACGGCGAGCAGGTTCGGGAGTGGGACGGGCGGGCCCTGACGAGCGTTCCCGAGCCGCCCGGCACCTCCCTGGACGCGGCCGACTCCTGGCTGGTGGACGAGGGACGCGTCCGCGGGCTCGACCTGCACCGCGAGCGGTTCGCCGCCTCCGTCGCCTCGGCGGGCGGGCACCCGGACGTCGAGCCGTTCCTCCACGCCGCGATCGCCGCCCTGCCCCGCGAGGGCCGCTCCTTCCCCCGCGTCGAGCTCTCGGGAGGCGCCCTGCGGCTCCGGCTGCGATCCGCCCCGCCGACGACCCGCTCCGTGGTGCTGTGGACGAGCCCCGTGGATCCGCGCCGGACACCGTCCTGGAAGGGGCCGGACATCGCACGTCTCGCCCTCCTGCGGACGCGCGCGCACGCCGCGGGAGCGGACGAGGCCGTGCTGCTCGACGCCGAGGGCGCCGTCATCGACGGAGCGAGCAGCGCGATCCTGTGGTGGCTGGGCGACGCGCTGGTCGTCCCTCCGGCGACGAGCACCCGCGTGCGCAGCGTGACGGCTCGCACCGTCTCGGTGCTCGCCGGCGCGCTCGGCGTGGACGTGATCGAGGCCCCGGCCGAGCCGGAGTCGCTCGAGGGCCGTGAGGTCTGGACGGCCAACGCCCTGCACGGTCTGCGGCTGGCGACCGCCTGGGCGGACGGACCGGCGCTCGCCGCGGAGCCGGGCCGCCTGGACGCCTGGCGGAAGCGGCTGGACGCTCTCAGGCGGCCTCTCCCAGCGCTCTGACCCGCGGAGGACCTCAGCTCCCGCGCGTCCCCCAGACGGAGGGCCCCCGTTCCGCTCTCACTCGTGCGTCCGCCGTGCGAGCATCGAGTACCCCCTCTTCCGGCCCCCGCCGGCCACTCGAGAAAGTCCTGCGATGACGCGTTCCCCCTCCC
>NZ_PSWB01000004.1:0-170357 GCF_002931865.1 Rathayibacter sp. AY1C7
GGAAGACAGGACTAAAGACTGTCGGAGCTGACCGGTACTAATAAGCCGATAACTTGATAATCACTACACTCATACCGTTGTAAAGGCTGGTAGGAGTGGCCAGAGATTGCTTGCGTCCACTTTGTGGTTCCCAGAAGACGGGCACCCCGCATCCTCCTTCGGGAGGAGCGGAACAATTGAATACACGCACGGCGTGTAACCCAGATTTGACCATGTGCCCTCGGGTGCGTGTGTCGCCAGGGTTACGGCGGCCATAGCGAGAGGGAAACGCCCGGTCACATTCCGAACCCGGAAGCTAAGACTCTCAGCGCCGATGGTACTGCAGGGGGGACCCTGTGGGAGAGTAGGACACCGCCGGACACCATTCACGATGGCCACCCAGAAATGGGTGGCCATCGCTGTTTAACCGGTCGGTCTCTGTTCGAGGACGAACAGTACCGGCCGGAGCGACGATGACCGTCGTCGCCCGACTCCGGAACGAGGAGCAGCGATGACTCAGCACGACCCGACGCCCTCTCCGGAATCGAGGCCGCTCCAGAACGGCTTCGACGTCGTGGAGGAACACGTCCTGTCAGACGAGCTCCTCCGGATCGAGCAGACTGCGCTCGACGAGAGGGCAGCCGGATACGTCCAGCTGCAGGAGCAGCTGCGCATCCGACTCGAGAACGCGGACCGCGAGCGATGACCGAAGACTCGCGACTCGACTCGGCTCTCGCCGAACGTGGCATCGCCCGGTCCCGCACCCATGCCGCTCGGATGATCGCCGACGGTCTGGTGACGGTGGACGGCGTCCCTGCACTGAAGCCCTCGATCCGCGTCCGCGACGATCAGGACGTCGCGGTCGCCGGCCTCGACCACTACGTCAGCCGAGCCGCCCACAAGCTGCTCGCCGCCCTCGACACCTTCGCGACGGTGCGAGTCGCCGGCCGGAACGCTCTCGACGTCGGGGCGTCGACGGGCGGGTTCTCGCAGGTCCTGCTCGAGCGCGGCGCCGCCTCGGTGATCGCGCTCGACGTCGGGCATGCCCAGCTCGCTCCGCGGATCCGGTCCGACGATCGCGTCCACGTGGTGGAGGGGTTCAATGCGCGGGATCTCACCGCCGCCCGGCTCGCCGAAGCCGCCAGGACCGCGATCGTGCCGGACCTGGTCGTGTCCGACGTGTCCTTCATCTCCCTGCGGATGGTTCTGCCTCCGGTCGCCGCCTCTGTGGATCCGCTCGCCGACTTCGTGGTGCTGGTGAAGCCGCAGTTCGAGGTCGGCCGCTTGGGAGTGCGGGAGGGGATCGTCCGGGATCCCGAGCTGCGTCGCGAGGCCCTCTCGGACGTCCTGTGGTCGGCGTGGGACCTGGGGCTCGGCGTCGTCGGCCTGGCCGAGTCGCCACTCCCGGGGGGCGCTGGGAATCGCGAGTATCTGGCGCACCTCCACCGCGACCGTGGAACGATTCCGACAGAATGGAGGGACGCGGTCACCGCGCTCACCACCGGATGACGCGATCGTGTCCGCCGCTGTCGACCGACCAGAAGGACACACCCTCGATGCAGTCCCCTCGTGACGAGCGCAACATCCTCGTCGTCGCCCACACCGGACGGACGGACTCCCTCGATGCGGCGGTCCTCGTCGTCGAGCGCCTCCGGAACTCCGGCGCCCACCCCGTCCTCTGCGCCGACGACAAGGGCGACATCGTCGCGGTCGCTCCGGATCTGAGCGACGTCGCCGTGCTCGGGTCCGACGTGCCGCTCGAGTCCATCGAGCTCGTGTTCGTGCTCGGCGGGGACGGGACCATCCTCCGCGCAGCGGAGATCGTCCGGTCCGGGACGGCCCCTCTGCTCGGCGTGAACCTCGGCCACGTCGGGTTCCTCGCGGAGAGCGAGCGGGACGATCTCGACGACGCCGTCGCCCGTGCGCTCGACGGCGACTACGCGGTCGAGGAGCGGATGACCCTGCAGGTGCGCGTCAAGATCGACGAGGCCGTCGTCTACGAGACCTGGGCGCTCAACGAGGCGACCGTCGAGAAGGGCAGCCGCGAGCGGATGCTCGAGGTCATGGTGGGCGTCGACGGACGTCCGCTGTCGAGCTTCGGCTGCGACGGCATCGTCGTGTCCACTCCGACCGGTTCCACCGCTTACGCCTTCTCCGGGGGCGGCCCCGTCGTGTGGCCGACCGTCGAGGCGATGCTCCTCGTTCCGCTCAGTGCCCACGCGCTCTTCGCGCGGCCCCTCGTCGTGGGCCCGTCGTCGAGCCTCGCCGTCGAGGTCAAGGAGAGGACCGACGGCGTCGGCGTCCTCTGGGCCGACGGCCGGCGCGCCTACGAGCTGCCGCCGGGAGCGCGCGTCGTCTACCGGCGCTCGCCCGTGCCCGTGCGCTTCGCACGCCTGCACGACGCCCCCTTCACCGATCGACTCGTGCACAAGTTCGGTCTCCCCATCCGCGGATGGCGGGGGTCGGCGGAGACGGAGTAAGGCCCGATGCTCGAAGAGCTGCAGATCCGCGACCTCGGAGTCATCGCCGAGGCGACGCTCCCGCTCGGACCGGGCTTCACCGCGGTCACCGGCGAGACCGGCGCCGGCAAGACGATGGTGGTCACGGCGCTCGGCCTCGTGCTGGGCGCGCGCTCGGACGCGTCCGCGGTGCGCTCGGGAGCGAAGCAGGCCTGGGTGTCGGGGCGCTGGCTGGTCCCCGAGGAGGGCCCGGTCGCCGAGCGCGTCCACGACGCCGGCGGCGATCTCGACGGCCCGGAGCTGCTCCTCGCGCGGTCCGTCTCGGCGGAGGGACGCGGGCGAGCCGTCGTCGGCGGCCGGAGCGCACCGGTCAGCGTGCTGAGCGAGCTCGCCGATCAGCTGGTCGTCGTGCACGGGCAGTCGGACCAGATCCGCCTCCGCTCCGCCGCGGCGCAACGCGAGGCGCTCGACCGGTTCGGCGGACCCGGTCTCGCCGACGCCCTCCGCGACTACGCGAGCGCCTTCGAGCGCTGGCGGGCCAACCGGGAGGAGCTCGATTCGCTCACCGAGGCCCGGGAGACGCGCGCCCGCGAAGCCGAACGGCTCCGCTCCGCCCTCGCCGAGATCGAGGTGGTCGCCCCCCAGCGCGGGGAGGACGTCGAGCTCGCGGCGCAGTCCGCCCGGCTCGGGAGCATCGAGCAGCTGCGGCTCGCCGCCGGCGAGGCCCGCGAGGCGATCTCGTCCGAGGAGCTGGACGGGCGGGACGCGCTCGGGCTCCTCGAGACGGCGCGGCGCGTGCTGGAGCGGGCGGCCGAGCACGACGCCGCCCTGCAGCCGACGGTCCAGACGCTCGGCGAGGCGGCGGTGCTCCTCGTCGACGCCGCCGGCGGGCTCTCCTCGTACCTGGCGGAGCTCGACCTCGACGGCGCGCACGACCTGGAGCTGATCGAGAACCGGCGGGCGGAGCTGTCTCTGCTCGCCCGCACCTACGGACCGACGCTGGACGACGTGCTCGACCTGGTGGACTCCTCCGGACTCCGCCTGCTCGAGCTCGACGGCGACGACGAGAGGATCGCGGCTCTCGAGGCAGACACCGCTGCCGACGCGGACCTCGTCGACCGCCTCGCGACCCGGCTGACCGAGCTGCGGACCGCGGCGGCCGCCGAGCTGGGGGAGCGGGTCAGCGACGAGCTCACCGCGCTGGCCATGGCGGATGCGCACCTGCACGTGAAGGTGACGGCCGCGGGGGAGCCGAGCGTCCACGGGCGCGACTCCGTCGAGATGCTGCTCCAGCCGCACACCGGGGCCGCACCCCGGCCCCTCGCCCGCGGAGCCTCGGGAGGCGAGCTCTCGCGGGTGATGCTCGCGATCGAGGTCGTGGTCGCCGCCAACGACCCCGTGCCGACGTTCGTCTTCGACGAGGTCGACGCAGGGGTCGGCGGAGCGGCGGCGATCGAGATCGGCCGACGGCTCGCGCGGCTCGCCGAGACGTCGCAGGTCATCGTGGTGACCCACCTCGCGCAGGTCGCCGCATTCGCCACGAACCACCTCCGCGTCGAGAAGGGCTCGGACGGCGCGGTGACCTCGAGCGCCGTGACGCAGCTCGACTCCGAGGAGCGGGTGTCCGAGATGGCGCGCCTGCTCTCGGGGCTCACCGACTCCGCCAACGCTCTCGCTCATGCGCGGGAGCTCCTCGAATCGAGTCGGCGGGGCTGATCGCGAGCGGCCCGGGACGACATCGATCCGTCCCGGGCGGTCCGCCGCCGCCGTTCTGCTGTTACGGTGGAACCCCGTGGTGGACTTTACGAACGCGGGCCTTTCCTCTTCTTCTCCCTCGGATCCCGAGGGCTCCTCCGGGTCCTCGACCCGGAGCGCTTCGACGGCCGGGCAGGACGCCCCCTCGAAGATCACGAAGCACATCTTCGTCACCGGCGGTGTCGTCTCCTCGCTCGGCAAGGGACTCACTGCCGCGAGCCTGGGCAACCTGCTGACCGCGCGCGGGCTGCGCGTCGTCATGCAGAAGCTCGACCCGTACCTCAACGTGGACCCGGGGACGATGAACCCGTTCCAGCACGGCGAGGTCTTCGTGACCGACGACGGCGCCGAGACCGATCTCGACATCGGCCACTACGAGCGCTTCCTCGACATCAACCTGAACCAGGCCGCGAACGTCACGACCGGCCAGATCTACTCGCGGGTCATCGCGCGGGAGCGCGCCGGCGAGTATCTCGGCGACACGGTCCAGGTCATCCCGCACATCACGGACGAGATCAAGCGGCGCATGCGCCTCCAGTCGGAGGACGACCCGCAGCCGGACGTCATCATCACCGAGATCGGCGGCACCGTCGGCGACATCGAGAGCCAGCCGTTCATCGAGTCGGCCCGCCAGGTCCGCCACGAGCTCGGCCGCCGCAACGTCTTCTTCGTGCACGTCTCGCTGGTGCCCTTCATGGGCGCCTCCGGCGAGCAGAAGACCAAGCCCACCCAGCACTCCGTCGCGGCGCTGCGCTCGATCGGCATCCAGCCGGACGCCCTGGTGCTGCGGAGCGACCGGCCCGTCTCGGAGTCGAACAAGCGCAAGATCGCGCTGATGTGCGACGTCGACGAGCAGGCCGTGGTCAACGCCAAGGACGTCGCGTCGATCTACGAGATCCCGCAGATGCTCAACGAGCAGGGCCTCGACGCCTACATCATCGACCAGCTGGGCCTCCCGGCCGGCGAGGTCGTCTGGGACGGCTGGTCGCGACTGCTCGAGGCCGTGCACGAGCCCAAGCACGAGGTCACCATCGGCCTGGTCGGGAAGTACATCGACCTGCCCGACGCCTACCTCTCCGTGACGGAGGCTCTGCGGGCCGGCGGCTTCGCGCAGCAGACGAAGGTCGCCATCCGCTGGATCGCCTCCGACGGGCTCGAGGACCCCGAGGCTGCGGCCAAGGCGCTCTCCGAGCTCGACGGCATCTGCGTGCCCGGCGGCTTCGGCATCCGCGGCATCGAGGGCAAGCTCGGCGCGCTGCGCTTCGCGCGGGAGAACGGGATACCGACCCTCGGGCTCTGCCTCGGCCTGCAGTGCATGGTCATCGAGTACGCCCGCAACGAGGCCGGCCTCGAGGGGGCCTCGTCGTCGGAGTTCGACCCGGAGACGGAGTTCCCCGTCATCGCGACGATGGCCGAGCAGGTCGAGATCCTCGCGTCCGGGGACATGGGCGGCACGATGCGCCTCGGCCTCTACACGGCCGAGCTCGCCGAGGGCTCGATCGTCGCCGAGGTGTACGGCGCACCTGAGGCTGCCGAGCGCCACCGTCACCGCTACGAGGTCAACAACCGCTACCGCGACCGGATCGCCGAGGCGGGGCTCTGGTTCTCGGGCCTCTCGCCCGACGGCCACCTCGTGGAGTACGTCGAGCTGCCCCGCGAGAAGCACCCCTACTACGTGGGCACGCAGGCGCACCCGGAGCTTCGCTCGCGCCCGAACGCCGCGCACCCGCTCTTCCGCGGCCTCGTGACCGCCGCCCTCGAGCGCCAGGAGGCCTCGCGCCTCTTCCCGGCATCGGAGGCGGGCGCCGATGAGTGAGCCGCTGTCGGACGAGCTCGTCGAGCCGGAGGTCCTGACCAGTGAGCGCGTCTTCGACGGGATGGTCTGGGGCGTCCGCGCCGAGACGTTCCGCTACGGCGGCGGCGAGCTGCGCCGGGAGTTCCTCGATCACACGGGAGCCGTCGCCGTGCTGGCCCTCGACGACGAGGACCGCGTCGCCCTGATCAAGCAGTACCGGCACCCTGTCCGCACCCGCGAGTGGGAGATCCCGGCCGGCCTGCTCGACGTGGAGGGCGAGGATCCCCTGGTCGCCGCTCAGCGGGAGCTGGGCGAGGAGACGGACCTGCAGGCCGAGCGCTGGGACCTGCTCTCGGAGTTCGCCACCTCGCCGGGCGGCAGCGACGAGGTCATCCGGATCTACCTGGCCCGCGGGCTCTCGTCCACCGGCTCCGCCTTCGACCGCGAGGCGGAGGAGGCCGACATGGAGCTGCGGTGGGTGCCGCTGGACGAGGCGGTCGAGGCGGTCCTCGCCCGCCGGGTGCAGAACCCCTCGCTGACGATCGCGGTGCTCGCGGCGCACGCGTTCCGCTCGCGCGACTGGGACGGGCTGGGCGACGCGTCCTCGCCGTGGACGCGCCACCCGCGGGTCCGCCACCCCCGGGGGTGAGCCCCCACGCCTGCGCCGAGGCGTACCTCCGGCAGGCGAGCGTGGAGCGCGGGCTCTCGGCGCACACGCTCGCGGCCTACCGGCGCGACCTGGAGCTCTACCTCGGCTGGCTCGAGGAGCGCGGGACCGTCGATCTGGCGGAGCTCGGACGGGTCGACGTGGGGGAGTTCTCCTCCTGGCTGGCCGCACGCCCGGAGCGGCCGCTCGCGGCGAGCTCGCGCGCACGGATCCTCTCGAGCGTCCGAGGGCTGCACCGCTTCGCCCTCGAGGAGGGGGTCGTCGCGGACGACGTTGCCCGGGACGTGGTGCCGCCGAAGATCCCGATGACCCTGCCGAAGGCGGTCACGGTCGAGCAGATGGCGGCACTGCTCGACGCGGCGCGCGGCGAGGAGCTCGCGGACCTGCGGGACCGGGCCCTGCTGGAGCTGCTCTATGCGACGGGCGCGCGCATCTCGGAGGCGGTGGACCTGAACGTCGACGACGTGGTCGCCGCGGAGGTGGTGCGGCTGACGGGCAAGGGGTCCAAGCAGCGGATGGTGCCGCTCGGCCGCTTCGCCCGCGAGGCGGTCGACGAGTACCTCGTCCGTGCGCGGCCCGAGCTCTCGCGGAGGGGGCGCGCGACGCCGGCGCTCTTCCTGGGGGTCCGCGGGAGCCGCCTGTCGCGGCAGAGCGCCTGGCTGGTCATCCGCGCCGTCGCCGAGAAGGCCGGGCTGGACCGGGAGATCTCGCCGCACACCTTCCGGCACTCGTTCGCGACCCACCTGCTCGCGGGCGGTGCCGACGTCCGCGTGGTGCAGGAGCTCCTCGGGCACGCCTCGGTGGCGACGACGCAGATCTACACGCTGGTGACGGCGGACACGCTCCGGGACGTCTACACGTCCGCGCACCCGCGAGCGCGGCGCTAGAGCCGCGGCCCCGCGCGGCGGGGCGCGGCGGCCGGGGAGCGGGGCGCCGGTACACTCGTCGGAGGCCGCGCGGGAGCGCACGCCGCCACGGAAGCGAGGACGACGCAGGTGACACGCAAGACGGACGACAAGGCCGAGCTCACCGGTCTCGAAGCCCCGACGCTCGGCCCGACCGGCCGCCCCCTGCGCGAATTCCCGCTGCCGGTGGAGCTCACCGGTCACGGCCCCGCTCGAATCATCTCGCTCTGCAACCAGAAGGGCGGCGTCGGCAAGACGACGACGACCATCAACCTGGGCGCGACCCTCGCCGAGTACGGCCGCCGCGTGCTGGCCATCGACTTCGACCCGCAGGGCGCCCTCTCGGCCGGCCTCGGGGTCACGACCTACGACGCCATCACGATCTACGACCTGCTCCTCGGCACCGTGAAGGACCCGGCCGAGGCGATCCGGAGGACCCGCGTGCCGGGCCTGGACGTCATCCCGGCCAACATCGACCTCTCCGCCGCCGAGGTCCATCTCGTCAACGAGGTCGCGCGCGAGCAGATCCTCGCTCGCGTGCTCCGCAAGGTGAGCGCGGACTACGACGTCATCCTGATCGACTGCCAGCCCTCGCTGGGCCTGCTCACGGTCAACGCGCTCACCGCGAGCCACGGCGTCCTCATCCCGCTCGAGTGCGAGTTCTTCGCGCTGCGCGGCGTCGCCCTGCTGATCGAGACGATCGACAAGGTCCGCGACCGGCTCAACCCGGTGATCGAGCTCGACGGCATCCTGCCCACGATGTACGACTCCCGCACCCTGCACTCGCGGGAGGTGCTCGACCGGGTGGTCGACGCCTTCGGCGACAGCGTGCTCGAGACGGTGATCGGCCGCACGGTGAAGTTCCCGGACGCCAGCGTGTCCGGCGTCCCGATCACCCAGTTCGCGCCCGAGCACAACGCCGCGAAGGCGTACCGCAAGCTCGCCAGGGAGCTGATCTCGCGTGGCGCGGTCGCCTGAGGTCCTCCTCGAGGAGCGCGCCGCTCCCATCGGGTTCCACCTCGCGCTGACCAACTTCGAGGGTCCGTTCGACCTCCTGCTGAGCCTCATCGCGAAGCAGCAGGTCGACATCACCGAGATCGCGCTGCGCGCCGTGACGGACGAGTTCCTCTCGTACCTGCACGGGATCGACTCGCTCGAGGGGCTGGACCGCGCGTCGGAGTTCCTCGTCGTCGCCGCGACGCTCCTCGACCTGAAGATCGCCGGACTCCTGCCCCAGGGCGAGCTCGTGGACGCGGAGGACGCGGCGCTGCTGGAGGCGCGAGACCTGCTGTTCGCCCGGCTCCTGCAGTACCGGGCCTTCAAGCAGGTGTCGTCGTGGTTCGCCGAGCGGATCGCGATCGAGACCGCCCGCCACGTGCGGGACGTGCCTCTGGAGGAGGAGTACCGGTCCGCGAAGCCGGAGCTCGTCTGGACCCTGTCGCCCGCCGACTTCGCCGCCCTCGCGACCGTCGCCCTCGCTCCGCGCGAGCTGCCGACGGTGGGCCTGGACCACCTGCACGCCCCGCAGATCAGCATCCGGGAGCAGGCCGCCCACGTCGTGGCGGTGCTGCGCGCCCGCGGGAGGGCCACCTTCGGCGAGCTGATCGCGGACGCCGACGAGAAGGGCGTGATCGTCGCGCGCTTCCTGGCCGTGCTCGAGCTCTACCGGCACGCCGCGATCTCGTTCGACCAGCCGGAGCCGCTCGGCGAGCTCACGCTGCGCTGGGTCGCCGAGCAGTGGAGCGATGCGAGCCTCGCCGCGCTCGGAGCCGACTATGACTCCTGACGCCGGCCCCGGGACCGTCGCGTTCGAGATCGACCGGGCGATCGAGGCGATCCTGATGGTCGCGGACGAGCCGCAGCCGCTCGCCTCCCTCGCGACCGCGCTGTCGAGGCCGATCGCCGTGGTCCGCCAGTCGATCGAGCGCCTGGTAGCCGACTACGACGGCGCCGACGGGGCGATCCGCCGGGGCTTCGAGCTGCGCGAGGTCGGTGCCGGCTGGCGGATCTACGTGCGCCGCGAGTACGACCCGGTGGTCAGGGACTTCGTCCTGACGCAGAACCCGACGCGGCTCTCGCAGGCGGCGCTCGAGACGCTCGCCGTGATCGCCTACAAGCAGCCGGTCTCGCGCGGTCAGGTCGCGCAGATCCGCGCGGTCAACGTCGACTCCGTCGCGCGCACCCTCCTCGGCCGCGGCCTCATCGCGGAGGTCGGCCACGACCCCGAGACGGGCGCGGTCCTCTACGGCACCACCGAGCAGCTGCTCGTGCACCTCGGCCTCACCTCGCTCGACGAGCTGCCGAAGATCTCCCCCCTACTGAGCGACGGAAGAGACGGATTCGATGAGCGCGCCTGACAGCGGCCCCGACGGCGAACGACTGCAGAAGGTCCTCGCGGCAGCGGGGGTCGCCTCCCGACGAGTGGTCGAGGAGATGATCGTGGCGCGGCGGATCCGCGTCAACGGCGAGGTGGCGGACGAGCTCGGCCGCCGCATCGACCCGGCGACCGACCGGATCGAGGTCGACGGGGTCGCGGTGCAGCTGGACACCTCGCGCCGCTACGTCATGCTCAACAAGCCGATCGGCGTCGTCAGCTCGCTGGCGGACGAGAACGGACGCACCGACCTCAGCCTCTACACGAAGAACTTCGAGGAGCGGCTGTTCAACGTCGGGCGCCTCGACGCCGAGACCTCGGGCCTGTTGGTGCTGACCAACGACGGCGAGCTCGCCCACGTCCTCGCGCACCCGTCGTTCGGAGTGACGAAGACCTACATCGCGAAGGTGCACGGGCAGGTGCTCCCGCAGACGATCGCGACGCTGACCACCGGGATCGAGCTCGACGACGGACCGGTGGCCGCCGACAAGGCGCGTCTCCTCGGCCGGCCGGAGGGCCGCTCGAACGCCTCGCTCGTCGAGATCACCCTGCACTCCGGTCGCAACCGGGTCGTCCGCCGGATGATGGCGGCGGTCGGCCACCCGGTGATCGAGCTCGTCCGGCGCCAGTTCGGGCCGCTGCACCTGGGCACCCTGCGCTCGGGCGATCTGCGCGACCTGACCCGGGAGGAGCTGGGCGCGCTGCTCACGATCGCGCGGCAGGGCGGCGAGGCGGTGGCGGCCGCTCCCGCGGTCCCCTCGAAGAAGGCGAGCGCGGGTGCGCGGCGGCCCCGGCCTGACAGCGGCGAGCGCGTCGCCCCGGCGGAGCGCGGCTCGGCCGGGCGATCCTCGGATCGCGGCGGATCGTCCGGACGGTCGTCCGACCGCGGCGGCTCGGCGGGACGGTCGTCCGATCGCGGCGGCTCCTCCGCCGGCGGCGGGCGGAGCGACGGTCCTCCGCGCCGGTCCGGCGCCGACAAGCAGCGCCGTGCCGATCGCTAGGCTGTCGGGGTGAACGAGCTCCTGCACCCCGCGCCGCCCGCGATGCGGACGACCGGGACGGTGCGGGTGGTCGGCTCCGGACTGCTCGGCGCCTCCATCGGCCTCGGCCTCGCCTCCCGCGGGATCGACGTCGTCCTCGACGACGCCTCGCCCGCGAGCCTCTCTCTCGCCATCGACTACGGGGCCGGCCGCGCCGCCTCCGCCGACGACCGGCCCTCCGTCGTCGTCGTCTGCGTCCCCCCTGACGTCACCGCGAGCGTCGTCGAGCGCGAGCTCGCGGCGCATCCCGGAGCCGTCGTCACCGACGTGGCGAGCGTCAAGACCCAGCCGCTGCGCGAGCTGCGCTCCCGCGGCGTCGACCTCGCCCGCTACATCGGCTCGCACCCGATGGCCGGCCGCGAGCGCGGCGGACCGGTCGCCGCGCGGGGAGACCTCTTCGTCGGCAGACCCTGGGTGATCTGCCGCGACGGCGAGACCGCGCCCGACGCGCTCGCGCGGGTGGAGGGCCTCGCTCTCGACCTCGGCGGCACCATCGTCGAGATGGACCCGGAGGAGCACGACCTCTCGGTCGGCCTCGTCTCGCACGCCCCGCAGGTGATCTCGTCACTGCTCGGCCAGCGCCTCCTCGACGCCCCGAACGCGGCGCTCCGCCTCGCCGGGCAGGGCGTCCGCGACGTCTCGCGCCTGGCGGCCTCGGCCCCCGAGCTCTGGATGCAGATCCTGGCCGCGAACCGCGAGCACGTCGTCGCGGTGCTCGACGCCTTCCGCGACGACGTCGCCGCGGTCGCCGACGCTCTCCGCGACCTCGAGGCGCCCGGCTCGCGCCGCGTGCTCGCCGAGCACCTGGCCGCGGGCAACGCCGGAGTGGCGCGCCTGCCCGGCAAGCACGGCCAGGACCAGCGCTTCTCGACCCTGATCGTCCTCGTCGACGACTCTCCCGGAACCCTCGCGCGACTCCTGGTCGAGATCGGCGAGGCGGGCGTCAACCTCGAGGACGTGCGCCTCGAGCACGCGCAGGGGCGCCGAGTGGGTCTCGCCGAGATCTCGGTGGTGCCCGAAGCGGTCGCGCCGCTGACCGAAGAACTGACCATACGCGGCTGGAGGATCGCCGGATGAGCACCGAGCAGAACAGGCAGGAGGGCGGCCTGAACAGGATGACGCCCGCCCGCCGGGCACAGCAGAGGATCCCGGAGGACGGGGGCGCGGCTCCCGAGCGCGAGGCGCGCTCCGAGGCCGCCGAGCAGGGCGACTTCGGCGAGGCCGTCGTGGTCGCCATCGACGGCCCGGCCGGCAGCGGCAAGTCCAGCGTGTCGAGGGCTGCCGCCCGCCGCCTCGACTTCGAGTTCCTCGACACGGGAGCGGCCTACCGCGCGCTCGCCTGGCACGGGCTCGACCGCGGCCTCGACTTCGAGGACCAGGACGCGATCGTCGACGCGCTCGACGGCTTCGACTACTCCATCGGCACCGACCCCGAGTCGTACTCGGTGTGGGTCGGTCCGACCGAGGTGACCACCGCCATCCGCGAGCCCCGGGTGACCGCGCGCGTCTCGGCCGTGGCGAAGGTCCCCGAGGTCCGTCGGAGGATCACACTGCTGTTCCGGAGGATCATCGGCGAGACGCGTCGGGAGGGCATCATCGTCGAGGGCCGCGACATCACGACGGTCGTCGCACCGACCGCTCCGGTCCGGATCCTGCTGACGGCGAGCGAAGAGGCTAGAATGGCCAGGCGTTCGCGCGAGGTCACCACGGAATCCGCCGAGGCGACGGGTCAGGCGCTGCGGTCGAGGGACCGCGCCGACTCGCAGGTGGTCGACTTCATGAACGCCGCAGAAGGAGTCACTCTTCTCGACTCCACTCATCTCGACTTCGAGCAGACCGTCGACGCGGTCGTCGCCGAGGTCCGAACTTCGAGAGCAAGGGCCGGTCATGGCACAGGACACGCACGTCGGTGACGACGAGCTGAACTTCGGAGACGACGACCTCGTCGAGCGCCTCGGCGACCTCGACGAGCAGCTCGCCTCCTCACGCGCGCAGGCGCTCCGCAGCGGACTCGAGGACTACGACCTCGACGAGGAGGACCTCGACCTCCTCGAGTTCGCCGGGGAGGACTCGGACGAGGTCCGCTACCTCCCCGCCCTCCCGGTCGTGGCGATCGTGGGCCGCCCCAACGTCGGCAAGTCCGCGCTGGTGAACCGCATCCTGGGCCGCCGCGAGGCCGTCGTCGAGGACACCCCGGGCGTCACGCGCGACCGCGTGTCCTACAAGGCGGAGTGGATCGACCGGGCGTTCACCATCGTCGACACCGGCGGCTGGGAGCCCGACGCCCGCGGCATCGACGCCTCCGTCGCCATGCAGGCCGAGATCGCCATCGACCTCGCCGACGCCGTCATCTTCGTCGTCGACGCGAACGTCGGCGCGACCGCGACCGACGAGCACGTCGTGAAGCTGCTGCGCAAGACGAAGAAGCCGGTCTTCCTCGCCGCCAACAAGGTGGACGACGCCCGCCAGGAGCCGAACGCCGCCTCGCTGTGGTCGCTCGGCCTGGGCGAGCCCCGCCCCGTCTCGGCCGTCCACGGCCGCGGCGTCGCCGACCTTCTCGACGCGGTGCTCGAGAAGCTCCCTCTGGAGTCGGCCGTCGCCAAGCGCGAGGTCGGCGGGCCGCGCCGCGTCGCGATCCTCGGCCGCCCGAACGTCGGCAAGTCCAGCCTGCTCAACAAGGCGGCGGGGGAGGAGCGGGTCGTCGTCAACGAGCTCGCCGGCACCACGCGCGACCCGGTCGACGAGCAGGTCGAGATCGCCGGCAAGGTCTGGCGCTTCGTCGACACCGCGGGCATCCGCCGCCGCGTGCACCTCCAGCAGGGCGCCGACTTCTACGCGTCGCTGCGCACCTCGACCGCGCTCGAGAAGGCCGAGGTCGCCGTCGTCGTCCTCGACGTCTCGCAGCCGATCTCGGAGCAGGACGTCCGCATCATCGACCTGGTGCTGGAGTCGGGCCGGGCGCTCGTGCTCGCCTTCAACAAGTGGGACCTCCTCGACGACGAGCGCCGCCGCTACCTCGAGCGCGAGATCGAGACCGACCTCGCCCACGTGGCGTGGGCGCCCCGCGTCAACATCTCGGCCCGCACCGGTCGCCACCTCGAGAAGCTCGTGCCGGCGCTCGAGCTCGCCCTCGAGTCGTGGGACACGCGCATCCCGACAGGCAAGTTCAACGCGTTCCTCGCCGAGCTCACCGCGGCGCACCCGCACCCCCTCCGCGGAGGCAAGCAGCCCCGCGTGCTCTTCGGCACGCAGGCCTCGTCGCGCCCGCCGACATTCGTCCTCTTCACGACCGGGTTCCTCGACCCGGGCTACCGCCGCTACATCGCGCGCCGCCTGCGTGAGATCTACGGCTTCCAGGGTTCGCCGGTGAACGTCAACATGCGCGTCCGCGAGAAGCGCGCGCGCTGAGCGCAGCCGCACCGTGTCCGGCCCGTGGGAGCTCCTCCCGCGGGCCGTCCGCGTCTCCGGGAGGAACGGTCGTCGAGTCGCGGGGGCGGATGCCGCTCCGGTGCGTCTCGGTCGAGCAGATCGCACTCGTCTCGAGCGGGAGTGACGGGCGGCGCGGCGCTGCCGGAGGCCCAGCGGCGTCCCTCGAACCGGGAGGTCGTCTCTCCGAGCGGGCGTCGGCAGGGCCGGGAGGCCGGTCAGTCGCCGGTGGCGAAGGGCCACCACGGCGGCAGGAGCCGTCGGTAGGCGGCGAGGTAGCTGCCGGGATCGCGGGGCGCGGGCAGGCGGAGCCACTGCTCCATCAGGCCGACGGAGCCCGCCGCGAGGAACGAGGCCGTCGCGTCCTCGAGGAACCCGAGCGGTGCGTCCGCGGGCGGGACGTCGAGGATCCCGGTGTCGAGCGTCGCGGAGACGGCGGTGCGGAAGTGCCCCGCGAGCATCGAGCGGAGGCCCGAGTCGCCGCCGGGGGCGTCGAAGGCGCGGAGGTAGAGGTCGCGGTGGCCGTCCAGGTGGCCGAGGACGCGGGAGGTGCCCTCGCGGATGCTCGCGTCGGTCGTGGCGCCGCTCCGGAGCTGCTGGAGGTAGCCCTCGCGGATCGCGTCGAGCTCGTCCTGCAGGGCTGCGCAGAGCAGTTCTGCGGCGGAGGAGGCGTGGGCGTAGAAGGTGGAGCGGTTCACGCCGGCGAGATCCGTGATCTCGGAGACGGTGAGGGTGGCGACGTCGCGGCCGGTCGCGAGTTCGATGATGGCCCGGTGCAGGGCCACCTGTGATCGCTTCTGCCGCGCATCCACTGCTGACGCCTCCCGAGCTGCCGACGGCGCGTCGACCCGTGCCGACGCGTTCCGCGCAGCGAGTCTACGGGGCCCGCTCGTTTTCACTTCCGGCGTCGGCATCCGCTAAGGTAGTCGAGTTGCCCGGGCCTCGGCCCGGTCTGCCACGGGCTGTGGCGCAGCTTGGTAGCGCACTTGACTGGGGGTCAAGGGGTCGCAGGTTCAAATCCTGTCAGCCCGACGGAAAGCCCTGATGAGACCACTGGTCGTCGTCAGGGCTTCCGTCGTTTCCGGGCCTCGTCGTGATGCTGCGGACCGCTCACCGGAGCGCTGCGGCGACCTCGGCGAAGGCCTCGCGACGTCGAGCGGAGCGCGCCTCCCGCTCGGCGGGATCCCGTGCCCAGAGCGCCTGTCGCGACGGATGGAAGGTGCGGATCACCGTGAGGCCGCGCTCGCGCTCGATCGCCGGGTGCCGCCTGAGGAGGCGCCGCCAGCCGTGATCGGCGTCGCCGCCCTGCAGGAGGACCACCTCGACGTCGGGGGCGAGCGCGAGCAGATGCAGGACGGTCTCGACGCCGGCGTCGAGCTGCTCGGCGTTCGGCGCCTGGTTGATGTACCAGGGGTAGGCGTTCCACGGCAGCAGGTCGACGGGGGCGAGGCCCACCTCGTCCATCAGCCCGGCCATGAGCTCCGCCGTCGGGTCGTCGTTCTCGGTGCAGAGGAAGCCGCTTCCGATGCCGTCCTGAGTGGCGGGGCCGGGATCGCGGAGGACGCTGAGGACGCGCGCCTCCACTCCGCCGTGCAGGGGCGCGACGTAGGGCAGCCAGCCGCGTCCGTAGGGGTTCCGCAGCTCGTCGATCCAGCGGTTCACGGGAGCCACGTGCGGTGAGTAGCGCTGCTCCCACTGGGCGCGGCGGAAGGAGAGGTCGGCCATGGAACGGGGCATGTCCGCACCCTAGAGGGTCACCGGGGCGGCGCGGCACCCTTCCTGGTCGTCGGCCGTGCCGGCGGCGTCCGGACTGAGAAGCCGGAGCGGCATGCACGGCGTCTCCCCGACCGCCCGCAAGGGCGGCGGCAGGCCGGCTCCCTAGCGTCGGTGGACGTGACCGACTCCGCTCCGCTCGCCCGCTGGTGGCGGGAACCCTGGTGGGCGCGGCTCACCCTCCTGGCGATCCTGATCGGGTCGGCGGTGCTCACCGGGTGGAATCTCGCCCGGGGCGGAGACGCCGTCTTCTACGAGGCGGCGGCACGGTCGATGTCGGAGTCGTGGCACGCGCTGGCGTTCGGAGCCTTCGATCCCGCCGCCACGGTGACGCTGGACAAGCTGGCGGGGTTCGCGGTGCCGCAGGCGCTGAGCATCCGGCTGTTCGGCATGTCGACGTCGTCGATCGCGCTGCCGCAGCTGATCGAGGGGCTGATCACGGTCGCGGCGTGCTCGGTCGTCGGGCTCCGGTGGGGCGGCCGGGGGCTCGGGCTGGTCGCGGCGGCAGCGGCGGCGAGCACGCCGATCCTCGTGTCGATGTTCGGGCACCCGATGGAGGACGGGCTGCTCACGGCGGCACTCGCCGTGGCGCTGGTGTGGTGGCAGCGCGCGGTGCTGACCGGGCGGTGGTGGCCGCTCCTGATGACCGGGCTGTCCATCGGGATCGGCTTCCAGGCGAAGATGATGCAGGCCTGGTTCGTCCTGCCGGCGCTCGTGGTGGCGACTCTCGTCGGGGTGCACGGGTGGCGCCGAGCCCTCGCCTGGACGGGCGGGCTCCTGGCCGTCGCGGTGGGCGCCTCCGTGGCGTGGACGGTCGCGATCCAGGCGGTGCCCGCGGGCGACCGGCCGTACATCGACGGGTCGACGGGGAACGACGTGTTCGCAATGGTGTTCGGATTCGACGGGCTCGACCGGCTGATCTCGGGCGCGGTGCCCGGCGCCGTCGTCGCGTCCGCCCACGTCGCGGCGATGGGCGGAGCGGCGGGATCGTCGCCGGTGAAGCTTCTGCTCGCGCAGTACGCGACCCAGGTGGGCTGGCTGTACCCCGCGGCGCTCGCGGGGCTGATCCTGGGGGCGGTGCGCTGGCGGCCGCGGCGGGGGAGCACCCGCGGTCCGTTCGCCCTCCTGGTCCTGACCGCGGTGTGGCTGGCGACAGCGGCGGCGGTGCTCTCGGTGGCGACGGTGCCGCACACCGCCTACGTCGCGGCGATCGGAGTGCAGCTGGCGCTCCTCGCGGCGCTGGGCTGGGCGGAAGCGGTGCGGCTGCTCGCGTCGACCCGGGTCGTCGCGCGGCTGGCGCTGCCGCTCCTCCTCGTCGCGCAGACGGCGTGGAGCGCGGTGCTCGCCGTGGGCGGGCAGCTGCCCGCGGTGCTGGGCCTGCCGTTCGCGGCGCTCGCCGGAGCAGGGCTCGTCGTGGTCGCGGTGGCGGCGCGGCGACGGAGGGGCGGTGCGGTGGAGCGAGCGGTCGGGAGCCGTAGGGGAGCGGCCCGCCGTCGTCCCGTCGCGCTCGCGGCAGCGGTCGTGATCCTGGCCGGGCCGGTCGCGTTCAGCCTGCAGGTGCTCGAAGCGTCCCTCGACGGGTCGGGCGGCGACGCGCTCGTCGGCCTGCGCTTCCCGCAGCGGGCCGAGACCTCGGCTCCGTTCGCGGTCTCGTCGCCGGACGCGGTCGGCGGGCACGACTCGATGACCGCCGACGAGACCGGCCTGGTCGCCGCCGCTCGTGCCGCCGGCGGCGGGGTGGACGGAGCGCCCCTGTTCCTCACCGACTCCTGGGCGATCTCGGCGCCGATCATCACGGCGACCGGCGCGAGCGTGCTCACCGACGGCGGCTACTCCGGCCAGGCGCGGGTCTTCACCGAGCAGGACGTCACCCGGATGATCGCGGCAGGACGCACGCCTCTGCTGGTGCTGAAGGACTCCGCTCCGCCGACCGAGTCGGTGCGGAAGGCCGTGGTGGCGGACGGGTGCACCGAGCTGCAGGAGTGGGGGCGGGCGGCGACGGAGTCGGGGGAGCACGCCTCCGCGGTCACCGGGTTCTCTCTGTGGCGGTGCGGACCGGTGAGCTCGGCGGGCGGGGTGGCGGCTGTGGGCTGGTGACGGCGTCGGGTGATCCTCGCGTCGACGAGATCGCGACCCCGGCGGAACGGCGAGGAGCGGCTGCCGTCGTCCTGCCGCTCGCAGGATCGGGGCGGGCCGAGGAGGTCGGGTCCGCGAGCGGGACGGCCCCTGGCGCCTCGTCCGCGCGATGCCGGCCCGCCGCCTATCCTTGAGGGCGATGTCGAACTCCCGCGCCGAGGCCGCCTACCTGCGCTCCCTCGGCGCTTTCCGGACGCCGACACTCGATCTCCTCCACGGCCGCTACGCGCCTTTCGTCGTCGCCGCTCTGTCGCTCGTGTTCACGGTCGACCGGCAGGCCGTGGCGGTCGCCGACGCGCACGCCGAGGTGGGGGAGCTGCTCGAGGAGCTCCGCTCGGCCGGGTACGACGAGGGCGAGCGCGCTCTGCCGAGCGGCACGGCGCGCGAGGTGTGCCGCTACTGGGTCCGCGTCGGCTGGCTCGTGCCGCAGATCGAGGGCGAGGCCGAGGTCTACCGGCTGAGCGCCCACGCCGTGAGCGCCCTCGAGATCACCGGGCGCACCGGAGGCGGACGCACGCGCGTCTCGAACTCGCGGGTGCGCACTCTGCTGGAGGCGGTCGAGCGGCTGGCCGCGGACGTCGAGCCCGACCCGGAGGCCCGGCTCTCGCGGCTCCGCGAGGAGCGGGCGCGCCTGGACGTCGAGATCGCCGCCCTCGAGGAGGGCGCCGGTCTCGAGCCTGCCGACGACGAGCAGCTCCTGGAGGAGGCCGAGAACGTGGTGCACCTCGCCCGCGAGCTGCCGGCCGACTTCGCGCGGGTGGCGGAGTCGATCAAGGCGATGCAGCGCGACGTGGTCGCGGACCTGCGCCGCGACGTCCGCCCGACCGGCGAGGTGCTGCGGGAGTACCTCGAGCGCGGGCAGCACGTGATGCAGGCGACCAGCGAGGGCCGTGCGTTCGCCGGAGCCCTCCGCCTCCTGGGCGACCCCGAGCGGATCGACGCGCTCGCCGACCAGCTCCACACGGTGCTCGTGCAGCCGTTCTCCCGCCTGATGGACCCCGCCCAGCGCGCGGAGCTGGCCGCGATCGGCCGCCGGGTGGAGCTGGGCGTGCAGGAGGTCCTGACCGCGCAGCGCCGCGCGTCCCACGTCATCACGGGCCAGGTCCGCACCCACGACCCCGCTCGCGACCGCCAGGTGGACGAGCTGCTGCGCGACGTGATGGCGGGGCTCCAGGAGTGGACGGGCGGGATCTCGCCGGACGCGCCGGTCGCGCCGCTGCGGCACCTGCCCGTCGCCGGGATCGGCCACCTGCGCCAGACCCTGGGAGACGTGCGTCCGGCCGGCGGGCCGGCGCCCCTGGCCGGAGACGACGGCGACGCCGAGTTCGTCGGCGACGACAGCCGGGCCTGGGGCGGTCCCCGCTACGCGGAGCTGGAGGCCTACGTGGCGGAGCTCGGCGACGAGTTCGATCTGGCGGACGCGTTCAGCGCGGCTCCGGAGGACACGCGACGGCCCGTCGACCTGCTCGGGCTGCTCGAGATCGCGCACCGGACGGGCCTCGTCGACCGCGAGGGCTACTCCGTCGTGAGCACGCGCCGACCCGACGGGACCGTGCGCCGCTTCGCCTTCGGATCCGTGACCGCCCGCACCGAGGAGGAGACCGACGATGAGTGACACCCTGGCGACCGACGGGCCCGCCGCCGATCCGTTCATCGCGCCCGTGTCGATGGAGGAGGACCCCGACGAGCTCTTCCCCGGCGACCGCGGCGTCCTCGACACCGAGGTGCGCCGGGTGCTCGTGCACGTGCTGCAGCGCCGCTTCCTCCTCGCCGACCGCCACCGCGAGCAGTGGGCCGTGCTCCAGGAGCACCGGCAGCTGATCGAGTCGCGGCTGAACGACCTGTTCGTGCGGCTCGTCGTCGACCACGAGCGAGGGGTCGCCTACAAGCAGCAGGTGCGCTCCGACGAGGTGGAGATGCCGGTGCTGCTGCGCGACCTCCCCTACACCCGCGCCGAGACGCTGGTGCTGGTGCACCTGCGCACGGTCCATCAGCGGGAGTCGGCGGCCGGCGAGGCGTCGGCGCGCGTGGACGTCGAGGAGGTCGAGCAGACGGTGCTCAGCTACTTCGCCGACGCCGAGCGCGACACCGCCCGCCGGCAGCGCATGGTCCGCAAGGCGCTGGAGCGGCTCGGGCGCGACGGCATCGTCGACGAGGAGTCCGCAGGGCGGTACCGGATCAGCCCGATCGTGGAGATCGTGCTGAGCGCGCCGAAGCTGCGGGAGCTGAGCGACTGGCTGCGCGGGCGGGCGGGCGAAGACGCTTCCTCGGTGGTCGCAGAAGCGGCGCCCGCCGAGGAGCCCGGCTCGGACGATCCGGAGCAGGCGGACGACGACGCGCTCGAGGACGACGGCCTCGACGAGGACGCGGACCCGCCCACGGACGGCGTCCTGCCCGGAGCCGATGTCGCGGACGACGAGCCGCTGGACGACGAGCCGACCGACGACGACACCCCCGACCCGGAGGACGACCCCCGATGACGATGCTCGACACCCTCTTCGGCCTGATCCCCGCCGCCTCCCGCGGTCAGCAGTGGCTCGCCGAGGACCTGCAGCTGGTCAACTGGGGCGGCTACGACGGCGCGCACCGGGTCCGCTTCTCGCCCGGCGCCACGCTCCTCTGCGGCGGCTCCGGCTCCGGCAAGTCCACACTGATGGACGCCTACATCGCCCTGATGATGCCGCACACCACGCCGTTCAACGGCGCCTCGAACGGCGGAGTGACGGGCCGTCCGCGCGGCGAGGACCAGCGCAACATCCTCTCCTACGCGCGCGGCAAGCTCGACGAGTCGCGCACGGACGAGGGCACGACCATGCGCGTCCTGCGCGGCGACGGAGTCGACACCTGGACCGCCGTCGCGATGACCTGGGTCGACCACGACGGCTCGCGCTTCAGCGCGGTCCGCGCCTGGTACGTCCCGGCCGGCTCCCGGGTGCTCGAGGAGACCGTGCGGATCCGCGCGAGCGCCGAGGGCCCGGTCGACGTCGCCGCGCTCGACCGGGCGGCGGCGCACCGCTTCTCCGACGCGTCGCTGCGCGCGGCGGGCCTGGATCCGCTCGGCACCGATCGCGAGTTCTCGGCGCGTCTGCACGCGGTGCTCGGCATCGGAGCGGCGGGAGCCGGATCGAAGGCGATGAGCCTGCTCGCCCGCATCCAGGCCGGTCAGCAGATCACGACCGTCGACGACCTCTACAAGCGGCTCGTGCTCGAGGAGCCCGAGACCCTGGCCTCCGCCGACGCGGTCGTCGCCCACTTCGACGAGCTCGAGAGCACGCGGCAGCGGATGCTCACCGCGCGCCAGCAGGTCGCGGCACTCGAGCCGTTGCGGGGTTTGCGCCTGCGCATCGCCGCGTCCGCGGAGCGCGTGCGCCTCATCGACGCGCTCGGGGAGTTCGACGCCCCGGTGTCGCCGGCGGCCCTGTGGCGCGCTGAGCAGCGCCTCGGCCTGCTGCGCGACGTCGAGGTCGAGCTGCGCGAGCGCACCCGCGCCGTCGACGCCGTGCTCCGCGAGAAGCGGGCGCTCGCCGAGGCGGCGGAGTCGGAGCGGGACGGGCTCGCCGAGGTGCTGCGGGCCTCCGGCGGCGACCGCCTCGAGACGGCCCAGCGCGAGCTCCGCGAGGTGGAGCGGCGGCTGGGAGCGGCGCGCGAGAACCGCGCCCGGCTCGAGGAAGACCTGCGCGCTCTCGGCGAGCCGGAGACCACCCGCGAGCGGTTCGAGGCGGTGCTCGCCCGGGCGGCGAGCGCGGCCGACGCCAAGCGCAGCACCCGTGCGGCCTGGTCGGACGCGGTCGCCGAGCGGAAGGCCGCGGCGCGCGAGCTCGCCGAGCTCGAGGCGGAGCAGCGCTCGGCCTCGGACCGTCGGGACAGCATCCCCCGGCCTTTGCACGAGGCGCGCGAGCGGATCGCGGAGGCAGCCGGCCTCACCGCCGACGACCTGCCCTTCGTCGGCGAGCTGGTCGAGGTGCGTGCCGAGTTCGAGCCCTGGCGCGAGGCGTTCACGCTCGCCCTCGGCGGCTTCGCGACGACGCTGATGATCGACTCCGCCCACCTCGACCGCTTCCGCCGCGCCATCGACTCCCTCCGGCTCCCGGTTCGGCTCCGCTACGAGGGCGTGGAGACCGGGCTCGAGGAGGTGCGGGGCCTCGACCCGCAGACGCTGCCCGGGCGCCTCGACTACCGCGCCACCGCCTTCACCGGCTGGCTGCAGGACCGGCTCGAGGACCGCTTCGGCTACGTGTGCGTCGACAGCGCTGCGGAGCTCGGACGCCACCGGCTCGCCCTGACCCTCACCGGTCAGCTCTCGCAGGGGCAGCGCGGTGCGCACGGCGGCCACGGCGCCGCGAACGTCCTCGGCTTCTCCAACACCCGTCGACTCCGCGAGCTGAACGCCCTGGTCGAGGCGGCCCGGGCCCGCAGCGCGGCGGCCGTCTCGGCGGCGTCGGCGGCGGAGGAGGCCCTCGATGCGCTCGACGACCGGATGACGCGCCACGCCCGCCTCGCGCTGGTGAGCTGGGAGACGGTCGACGTCGAGTCGCTGCTCGCCGAGCAGGAGCGCTGGGAGGCGGTCGGCGCCGAGGCTGCGGAGGCGAACCCCGAGCTCGCCGGGCTGCAGCAGCAGATCGACGGGCTGCGCGGCCGCCTCGAGCGCCTCCGCCAGGAGATCGCCCGCGCCGGTGTGGAGCGCGAGCGGATCGAGGCGGAGTGGGCCGTCGTGGTCGACGACGTCGACGCGAGCCAGGCAGTTCTCGATGCGGCGGAGCGCGCAGGACGCGAGCTCGACGACGACCAGCGCGCCTTCCTGGACGCCCGGTTCACGCTGACCGAGGCCGCGGCGTCCGGCAGCGCCTCGGACGTCCTGGTCCGCTTCGACGCAGCGCTCGCCACGGCAGCGCAGCGACTGGCGGAGGACCGCCGCTCCGCGGCCGAGGCGCACGAGCAGCAGCGCGAGAGCGCCGGCCGGATCATGGCCGGCTTCCTCGACCGCTGGCCGAACCCCAACCTGCTCGCGGACCCCGAGGCGTCCGCGGGCGACTTCGAGCGGCTGCTCGACGCCCTCGAGACCAGCGGCCTGCACCGGCTCGAGACCGAGTGGCGCGACAGCCTGCTCACGCTCTCCGGCAACGACCTCACGAGCTTCGACTCCACGCTCGGCCGCTCGCTGCGGGAGATCCGCGAGCGGATCGAGCCGATCAACGTGATCATGCAGGATCTGCCGTTCTACGACGACGGCCACCGCCTGCAGATCACGACGCGCGAGAACCAGTCGGAGGTGCGCCGTCGCTTCCGCCGCGAGCTCCGCGAGGTGCGCGCGCAGATCCAGGCCGTGTCCGCGGAGGAGGAGCGCGAGCAGGTCTACCGGCGGATGTCCCGGCTCATCCAGCGGCTGCGGCGCACCGCGCCCGACTTCGGCGACCTCGTCGACGTCCGCAACCACGTCCGGGTCAGCGCCGAGCGCGTGGACGCCGTCACCCGAGCGCACGTGGCGCTGTACGACCACATCGGCGAGAAGTCCGGCGGGGAGTCGCAGGAGCTGATCGCCTTCATCGTCGGGGCAGCGCTGCGCTACCAGCTCGGCGACGCTGGAGCCGACCGCCCCCGGTACGCCCCGGTCTTCATGGACGAGGCGCTGATCAAGGCCGACGCCCACTTCACCAAGCGGGCGATCGGTGCGTGGCGCGGTCTCGGCTTCCAGCTCGTGATCGGCGCCCCGAACGACAAGTACAGCGCGATCGAGCCGCACGTCGAGGTGGAGTACGACATCCTCAAGGACACGCGCGGACGCTCCTGGGCCAGGCCGAAGGTGGGCCTGGCCCCCTAGGGCTTCGTGCCGATCTTCGCGTGGCTGCGCGAGTAGGCGAAGTAGATCGCGAAGCCCACGGCCAGCCAGATCAGGAAGCGCAGCCAGGTCTCGATCGAGAGGTTGAGCATCAGGTAGGTGCAGATCAGGGCCGAGAGCAGCGGGAGCCACGGGTTCAGCGGGACCCGGAAGCCGCGCTTCAGGTCGGGCCGCTTGCGGCGCAGCACCACGACGCCGACCGAGACCAGCACGAACGCCGAGAGCGTTCCGATGTTGACCATCTCCTCGAGCACGCCGATCGGAGTGAGCCCGGCGAGCAGCGCGACGACGATGGTCACGACCACGGAGGTGAACCACGGCGTGCGCAGGCGCGGGTGGACGGTGGCCAGGCGCCGGGGGAGGAGTCCGTCGCGCGCCATCGCGAAGATGATGCGCGTCGCTCCGATCAGCAGCGTCAGCACGACGGTGGTCAGACCGGCGACGGCGCCGGCCGAGATGACCGTCGCCATCCAGGTCTGCCCGTGGTAGGCGAACGCGTTGGCGAGCGCGGCCGACGGGTCGAGCTCGCGGTAGGGGACCATGCCGGTCACGACGAGGGCGACGGCGCAGTACAGGACCGTGCAGATGATCAGCGAGGCGATGATGCCGATGGGCAGGTCGCGCTGGGGGCGGCGGGTCTCCTCCGCGGTCGTCGCGACGACGTCGAACCCGATGTAGGCGAAGAACACCAGGGAGGCGCCGGCGATGATGCCGCCGACCCCGAACGTGGCCGGCTCGATGCCCGAGAGGAACTGGAGCAGCGGCTGGGTCAGACCGGACGCGGACGGCGAGGGCTCGGCGGCGGGGACGAACGGCGTGTAGTTGGCGGTGTTGACGAACTGCAGGCCCGCGATGATGACGAACAGGACGATGAACAGCTTGATCGCGACGAGCACCAGGTTGACGCGCAGCGATTCCTTGATCCCGAAGGTCATCAGCGCGCCGAGCACGAGGACGAGCAGGATCGCCGGCACGTCGACCACGCCGCCGTAGGTGAGCGCCGGCGGGAGGGTCACTCCCAGCTGCTGCAGCAGCGACCCGAGGTACGCGCTCCACCCCTGCGCGACCACGCTCGCTCCGAGGAACAGCTCGAGGATCAGGTCCCAGCCGATGATCCAGGCGAAGAGCTCGCCGAGGGAGGCGTAGGAGAAGGTGTAGGCGGAGCCCGACACCGGGACCGTGGAGGCGAACTCGGCGTAGCACATGGCCGCGAGGGCGCAGGCGAAGGCGGCGACGACGAAGCTCAGGACGATCGCCGGTCCGGCGATGTCGTGGGCGGCGCGGCCGGTGAGGGTGAAGATGCCGGCGCCGATGACGACTCCGACGCCGAAGACCGTGAGATCGAGCGCGGTCAGCGACTTCTTGAGCTTGTACTCGGGCTCATCGGTGTCGGCGATCGACTGCTCGACGGACTTGGTGCGGAGGAGGCTCACGGTGGTTCTCTCTGTGGGCTGCGGGGTGGAGGCGCGAGGGCCACTGGGGAGGATAGCGGGGCGGGCGCCTCTGCCGCGCCGGGCGTCGCGCGAGTACGCTTCCCGGCCATGAGCAGGATCTTCTCCGTGGCGTTCGCCGACGTGCACCCCCTCTACGTGGCGAAGGCGGAGCGCAAGGGCCGGACGAGGGAGGAGGTCGACGAGGCGGTCCGCTGGCTCACCGGCTTCTCGGACGAGGAGCTGGCCCGGCACCTCGAGAGCAGGACGACCTTCGAGGAGTTCTTCGCGGCGGCGCGCCTGCCTCCGCAGGCCTCGGCGATCACGGGGATGATCTGCGGCGTGCGGGTCGAGACGATCGAGGATCCGCTGATGCAGCGCATCCGGTACCTCGACAAGCTGATCGACGAGATCGCGAAGGGACGGCCGATGGCGAAGGTGCTGCGGGCTCCCGCGGCCGGCTGAGCCGCCGGCCCCGGGCGCTCCTCCACAGGCGCCGATCCGCTCCGGTTCTCCCCGGTCCGGGCCGGTGGGATCTCGCACCGCCGGCGACGCGAGCAGGGTGTCGGACATGACATCCACACAGCGAACCCCTGCTCCTCCGTCCCGCCGCCGCGATCCCGAAGTCCTGCGGGCGAGCGCGATCCAGGACCTCCTGGCGGCCGTCCCCTCCATCATCGGCATCCGTCCGGAGGAGTCCGTCGTGGTGGTGCCGTTCCTCGGCACGCGCGCCGGGGGAGGCTTCCGGATCCCGCTCCCGGAGACGCTGCGCGGGATGGAGGCGGAGGCGCTGGCGGGCGGCTGCGCGGCCATGATGGAGACGATGCCGCGGGCCACCGGTGTGCTGGTGGTGGTCTGCACCCGTGCGGGCTACGCCGAGGAGCGGGGGATCCCGCATCTCGACCTCGGCCACGCGGTGCTCCGGCGCCTGGAGCGCACGCGCCTGGACATCATCGCCGTGGCCTGCATCGCCGCCGACGGATGGGGGCGCTACACGGACGCCGAGGAGTGCCGCAGGCCACGTCCGCTCCTCGAGATCGAGCGGAGCGAGACCGGCGTCCTCGCCCGAGCGGTGGCCGACGAGCCACTGGACATCGACGCGCTCTCCGTGCTGCCGCCGGTCGCCGAGGACGATCGCGCGCTCGTCGCGGAGGTGCTCCGCCGGCCGCCCCTGGTCGGCGACATGGAACGGCTCGTCGATCGCTGGCTCAGCGGACCGCGGGACGTCCGCCGCGAAGGACTGATCGTGCGAACCCTGCAGTCGCCGCCCCTCCGCGACCGGGTGACCGTGCAGATCGCGCGGAGCCCGCAGGCAGGAGTGGGAGTGCCGCCCGGCGCGGTGGGCGACGCCCGCGCCGGAACGGACGACGACCACGACCTCGAGCTGTCGGCCCTGCTGCTCGGCAGCGGGCGTGCTCCGGAGCGCGGCCGTCTGGCGCGGGCGACCGGGCTCCTCGCCCGCGCCGCCGCGCTGGCGCCGGAGGAGGCGCGCTCCTCTGTGCTCACCGTTCTCGCGTGGTGCTGGTGGGCGAGGGGAGTCTCGAGCCTCGCGGGGCTCCACCTCGACGAGGCGCTGCGGCTCGACCCCGACGACTCGATGGCCCGGCTCTACGCCTCGCTGTTCGCGGCCCGCCCCCTGCCGGACTGGGTGCTCGCGGCCGCTGCCGAGGCCCTCGATGCCGCGAGCGCCTGAGGTCGGGCGCCGGCCGGTGCGCTCGCCCCGGAGACGGATGCTCTTGCGCGGGAGAGGGGACGGCCCTAATGTGCAACCACATGGTTGTACGAACGGACGCCGACACCGACCTGCTCTTCCGGGCGCTGGCCGACAGCACCCGCCGCGACATCGTCGCCCGGGTGCTGGTCGGCGAGCAGTCCGTCTCCGCACTCGCGGCGCGCTACGAGATGTCGTTCGCGGCGGTGCAGAAGCACGTGGCCGTCCTCGAGCGGGCGGCACTCGTCCGCAAGCGGAGGAGCGGGCGGGAGCAGCTGGTGCAGGGTGAGGTCGCCGCAGTGCGGCGGGCGTCGCGCCTGCTCGACGCCTACGAGCAGCTGTGGGCGGGGAGGATCGACCGCATGTCGGACCTCTTCGACGAGGAGTGACACCCGCGAGCCGATCGGCGCGCGGGATCTGCTGGAGGGAGAGGCGCGATGAGCGTGCTGCAGTCCGTGAAGGACATCGAGGAACTGACCCTGACCGTGACCGCCGAGTTCGACGCGGGGATCGAGCGCGTCTGGCTCCTCTGGACGGATCCGCGCCGCCTCGAGCGCTGGTGGGGGCCGCCGACCTGGCCGGCGACCTTCGAGCGGCACGAGCCGGTCGAGGGCGGACGGAGCGCCTACGTCATGACGGGACCGGACGGCGAGCAGGCGCGCGGCTGGTGGCGCGTGACCCGGGTGGAGGAGCCGACGCGGTTCGAGTTCGAGGACGGCTTCGCCGACGAGCGGGGCGATCCGGTCGACGCGCTGGGGATCACCCGGGCCACGGTCACCCTCGACGAGATCGAGCCGGGGCGCACGCGGATGGTCCTCAGCAGCCGTTTCGAGTCGGTCGAGCAGCTCGAGCAGATGGTCCAGATGGGCATGGAGGAGGGACTCCGCCAGGCGATGGGGCAGATCGACGCGATCCTGCTCGAGGACTGAGTCGGCGCCGTCGCCCCGGAGGCCTCGGCGCTCGCCGCGCCGAGCCTCCGGGCGGAGGAGCCGTCCGCGCTACTGCTCGGGGTCGGTGAGGGCGGCGGCGTAGGCGCGGACGGAGCGCTGGTACCGGGGGAGCACCGGAGCCAGCGCCTCCAGCGCGATCCGCAGGGCCTCGTCGACGCGCCCGGCGCTGTGCAGGGCGAGCGCGAGGAACACCTCCCGCGCGGAGCCCACCGCGGGGTGCGCAGCGGCGCCGGCGAGGAGGTCGATCGCCTCATCGGTGCGGCCGAGGTTCCGGAGGGTCGAGGCGTACTGGATCGTCAACCGCGCCCGCCGCTCGTCATCCAGGCCGGCGGCGAGGGCGCGCTCGTACTCGACCGCCGCCTCCGCCTCGTGTCCCGCGCTGTCGAGGGCGCCGCCCAGCTCGAAAGCGGCGACTCCGTCGTGTCCCGGGTAGCGGGCTGCGAGGACGCGCATCCGCTCGACGACGCCGTCCGGGTCGTCCTGAGCGTCGAGGCGCTCGACCGCCGCGAGCCAGAGGGCGAGCGCGTCGGTCTCGGGGCGGTCGGGGTCGGAGGCGCGTGTCTCGATCACGCCTCCGACGCTACCGCGCCCGCACAGTGCGGGGAGCGGGGCTACGAGGCGGTCGAGTCGGCGCCGTCGTCGTCCGACTCGCCGTCGTCGGAGCCGGAGGTGCCCGCTCCGACCGGCGCGGCGCGTCGGCCGGCCTCGATCAGGGCGGTCGACGCAGCCGCTCCGCCGATCAGGGCGAACAGCGCCCAGCCGGCTCCCCACTTGCGCTTGCCGATCAGGGCGTCGAACGAGAGCGCGCCGGGGCCGTCCGCGACGATCGCGGCCGTCGCCGCGACGAGGACGGCGTTGTACTCCCACCCGCCGCCCGCGTTCCACAGGCCGTTGCTCCAGTGCACCTTGCGCACGGCGGTGACCATCGTGGCGACGAGTCCGGCGGCGGCGAGCGGAGTCGCGGCGCCGAGGGCGAGAGCGGCGCCTCCGGCCGTCTCGGTCACCGCTGCGGCGACGGCGTTGCGCCGGGCCGGGTGCATCTCCAGGCTCGACATCATCTGCTCGGTGCCGTCGAGGCCGGGGCCGTCGAACGAGCCCCGCAGCTTCTGCAGACCGTGTCCGACGAAGAGCCCGCCGACGGCGAGACGGAGAACGAGTGAGCCGACCTTCATGGTGACCTCCGGGGTGGGGTGGGGACGTGTAGTGCGAGGGTCCCGGCTGCGCCGCGCCCGGTCAAGGGGTCGCGCCCGGTGAGCGGGCCGAGCAGGAGGCGTGCGCGCTCGGGGAGGGCTCAGAGCAGCGTGTAGGCGGACGCGTCCATCATCACGGTGCCGTCGGTGCACACCTGGAGCTCGGCGGGGGCGCGGACCGCGCCGTCCGGGGCGTCGAGGACCTCGGCGACGAGGAACGCGGAGGTCCCGACCGCGCAGCCGTAGGCGCCGGGGGAGTGCCAGGCGACCCGGACGTCCGCCCGGGCGCCCGGGATGAGGATCACGGGAGCGTCGGGGTTCGGGCCGGACGCGTCGGCGACCGCGCTGATCCGGTTCCCGTCGGCGTCGGTCGCGTAGACGCCGGGGATTCCCGCGAGAGCGCAGTCGGAGGAGGAGGTGCTGGTGAGCACGAGGTCGAAGGCGCTGTTCCCGGCACCCGACGCGTCGGGGTCGGGGCGGTACTCCATCGTCAGGTCGGAGCCCGTGCAGCGCGCGGCCGCCGGATCCGCGGCGGGAGAACCGGTCGACGAGGGCTCGGGGGTCGCCGTGACCGTCACGGTCACGGTGGGAGTCGGCGTCGGAGCGGGAGTCGGCGAAGACGTCGGGGTCGCGGTCGCGGTCGGCGTCGGGAGCGGCGTCCGCGCGGACGGGGCTCCGCCGCTGCCCGCGCAGCCGGAGAGGGCGAGAACGAGTGCTGCTGCTGCCAGCGCGGAGGCGCCGGTCCGGTGCGAGAACGTGCTCATGTCCGCAGTCTGCCACCGCCCGGACCGATCGGCCCCGCGGATCCGCGAGCATTCTCGGAGGTCCCGGTCAGGGAGGCGGAGGACGGATGCGGCGGGCGTCCGGAGGTGCCCCTCCCCGCGCCCGCCGCACCGGGGTCGGCGCTAGACGCGGACGACCATCTTCCCGGTGTTGCCGCCGCGCATCATCGAGAGGAACGCGTCCACGGCGTGGTCGATGCCGTCGACGACGGTCTCGTCGTAGGCGATCTCTCCGTCGGCGAACCAGCCGGCCATCAGCCGGTTGAACTCCGGCGCGTGGTCGAGGTAGCCGGACAGCGTGAAGCCGCGCAGCGTGAGACCGCGGGTGATGATGTTCGCCATGTTGTCGGGGCCGGGCGTCTTCTCGGTGCTGTTGTAGCCGGCGATCGCTCCGCAGAGCGCCGCGCGGCCGCCGTCGCGGAAGGCGTCGAGGGCCGCCTCGAGGTGGTCGCCGCCGACGTTGTCGAAGTACACGTCGATCCCGTCGGGCGCGGCCTCGGCCAGCTGCTCGCGGACCGGGCCGGAGTGGTAGTCGAAGGCGGCGTCGTAGCCGTACTTCTCGGTCAGCAGGGCGACCTTCTCGGCCGAACCCGCGGATCCGACGACCCGCTCGGCTCCGAGGAGGCGCGCGATCTGGCCGGCGGCCGAGCCGACGGCTCCCGCGGCGCCCGAGACGAAGACGGTGTCGCCCTCCTTCATGCCCGCGATGGCGGTGAGCCCGACGTACGCGGTGAGTCCGGTCATCCCGAGGATGCCGAGGCGGAGCGAGAGCGGCACTCCGGGGATCTCGGGGACGACGCGGAACTGCGACGACTCGGCCTGCACGACGTCGCGCCAGCCGAGCTGGTGCAGGACCGCGCTGCCGACGGGGAACGCGGGGTCGTCGGAGACGGTCACCCGGCCGACGGCACCGCCGGTCATGGTCTCGCCGAGGGCGAAGGGCGGGGTGTAGCTCTTCACGTCGTTCATGCGGCCGCGCATGTAGGGGTCGACCGAGAGGAAGGCGTTCTCGACGCGGATCTCGCCCGCGGCCGGGTCGCCGTACTCGACGGTCGCGGTCCGGAAGTCCTCGGCGACGGACCAGCCGTCGGGGCGGCGGACGAGCTGGATCTGGGTGCTGGTGACGGTGCTCATAGGACCTTTCGTGGTGGTGCAGCGGAGGGGATCAGAGTGAGAGGCCGACGGCGAGAGCGATCACCGCGAGCAGACCCGGGGTCATCTGGGTCAGCGCGGCGCGGCGCTTTGTCGGAGCGGAGAGGAGCAGGACGAGTGCTGCGGCGACCATCGATCCGGCGCCGGCGAACATGAGGGCCGCGCCGACGGCGGTGGCGCCGATCGCGACGGCGACGATGCCCGCCACGGTGACGACGGCGAGGAAGAGGTTGTAGAAGCCCTGGTTGTAGGCCATCTCCTTCGTCGCCTCCGCCTCGCCGGCGGTCGTGCCGAACGTCGATCGGGCGCGCGAGGTCGTCCAGAGGACCGACTCGAGCACGAAGATGTAGACGTGCAGCGCCGCGGCGAGAGCGGCGAGCACCAGTCCGAGAACGATCACGGCGGGCCTCCAGGCGATGGTCGTGGTGCGGAGGGCTCCGCACCGATTGTGTAACGACCAGTCCACAATATACTGGAGCGAGCGGTCCGCGCCAGTGCGGCGCCGCAGCTGTCACCCCTCAGGAGGAGCACCGTGGGTCGCACGCAGGGCTTCGACACCGAGCAGGTCGTCCGCGCCGCCCGCGCCGTCTTCTGGGAGAGCGGCTTCGAGGAGGCGTCCCTCCCGGACCTGGAGTCCGCGACCGGACTGCGCCGCTCCAGCCTCTACCACGCCTTCGGCAGCAAGCGCGGGCTCTTCGACGCTGCCGTGCAGAGCTACCTCGACGAGGTGGTGCGGCCCCGGCTCGCCCCGCTCGTCGATCCGGGAGGGGCGTCGCCGACGGCGCTCGAGGTGTACTTCACCGGGCTGCGGGCGGCGCTCGCCGACTCCCGCACGCTCTCGGCGAGGAGCGGCTGCCTGCTGCTCAACGCCGCGGGCGCGCCGATCGCGCGCGACGACGCCGTGCGCGAGGTGATCGCCGACTACCGGGCCGAGCTGCTGGGCGCACTGCGCGCCGGAGCGCTGGCCCGCTGGCCCGACGCGCAGGCGTGGGCGTCGGCTCAGGCGGACGTCCTCGTGTCGCTCCTGGTGGCCGCGCTCGTGCTGGCCCGCGTCGATCCGGCGCAGTCGCTCGCCACCGTGGACGCCGCGCTCGCGCTCGTCCGATCCTCCGCGCCCTGACGGCCATCGCGACGAACGCCGGAGCACCGCTCTCGCGCCGGGCCCGCCCTCGCACCCGGCGCGCCGGGTCGGCCCGCACAGCACGACGCCCCCGTGCGCCTCGCGTCCCGGTGGGACGGACGCGCGCGGGGGCGTCGGACGGGCGGGGTCAGTCGGTTCCGGCGTCGAACGCCGCACCCTCCGAGGCCAGGTCGGTGGCGCGTCCGAGCGCATCGGCCGCTGCGGACCCGCCGCCCTCGGTGATCGCATCGGCCTCGCCGATCTCGAGCTCGCCGACGAGCTCGGCGGTCGGACCGCCGACGAGGCCGGCGGCCGCGTACTGCTCGAGCCGCGAGCGGGAGTCGGCGATGTCGAGGTTGCGCATCGTGAGCTGCCCGATGCGGTCCTCGGGGCCGAAGGCGGCGTCGCCGACCCGCTCCATCGAGAGCTTGTCCGGGTGGTAGCTCAGCGCGGGGCCGGTCGTGTCGAGGATCGTGTAGTCGTCGCCGCGGCGCAGACGCAGGGTGACCTCCCCGGAGACGGCCGAGCCGACCCAGCGCTGGATGGACTCGCGCAGCATCAGCGACTGCGGGTCGAGCCAGCGGCCCTCGTACATCAGGCGGCCGAGACGGCGGCCCTCCGAGTGGTACTGGGCGACGGTGTCCTCGTTGTGGATCGCGTTCAGCAGGCGCTCGTAGGCGATGTGCAGCAGCGCCATGCCGGGGGCCTCGTAGATGCCGCGGCTCTTGGCCTCGATGATCCGGTTCTCGATCTGGTCCGAGACGCCGAGCCCGTGGCGTCCGCCGATCGCGTTCGCCTCGAGCACGAGCGCGACGGCGTCCGAGAACTCGACGCCGTTCAGCGCGACGGGACGGCCGGCCTCGAAGCGCACCGAGACGACCTCGGAGGCGATCTCGACCTCGTCGCGCCACGACGCGACCCCCATGATCGGCTCGACGAGCTCGAGGCCGCTGGAGAGCTCCTCGAGGCGCTTGGCCTCGTGGGTGGCGCCCCAGATGTTGGCGTCGGTCGAGTAGGCCTTCTCGGTGGCGTCGCGGTAGGGGAAGCCGCGGGCGACCAGCCACTCCGACATCTCGGTGCGGCCGCCGAGCTCGTTGACGAACTGCACGTCGAGCCAGGGCTTGTAGATGCGCAGGCGGGGGTTGGCGAGCAGGCCGTAGCGGTAGAACCGCTCGATGTCGTTGCCCTTGTAGGTCGAGCCGTCGCCCCAGATGTCGACGCCGTCCTCGCGCATGGCGCGGACGAGGAGGGTGCCGGTCACGGCGCGGCCGAGGGGGGTGGTGTTGAAGTAGGTCTTGCCGCCGGAGCGGATGTGGAAGGCGCCGCACTGCAGGGCGACGAGCCCCTCCTCGACCAGCGCGCTCTTCGCGTCGACGAGGCGCGAGATCTCGGCGCCGTACTGGGCCGCGCGGGACGGGACGCTCTCGATGTCGGGCTCGTCGTACTGGCCGATGTCGGCCGTGTACGTGCAGGGCACCGCGCCCTTCTCGCGCATCCAGGCGACGGCGACGGATGTGTCGAGGCCTCCCGAGAATGCGATTCCGACACGCTCGCCCACGGGCAGACTGCTCAACACTTTCGACATGCCTCCGATTTTAGGAGGAACGGGGACCTCCTCCGTGCCGCGGGAGGTCCGAGCCGCCTCCCGGGGCGCCGGCGCGGGGTGCGCTCCGGCCGTGGGAGCACGTCCTCCGTCGATCCGCGTCGATCGCCGCCGCCCCGACCGGGGCGCGCGAGCCGGCCGGAGGCTCCGTGGTCCGGAGGCGGCGCCCGCGCCCCCGGCGCGGATCGCCCGCTCCGGCTGAGTAGTTCCGCGCGGCCCGGATGGACGGCCGTGGCGAGCGCGTGCCAGGCTCCGCTCGACCCCGGCTTCCGCCGCCGCCGCCTCCGAAAGGGCTCTCCGTGCCACGACCTACTCATCGCCTCGCGGCGATGGCCCTCGCCTGCCTGCTCGCCGCGGGCGGTTCCGCCGCTCTGGCGCCGTCCGCCCTCGCGACGCAGGCCGTCGCCGAGACTCCGACCGCCTTCGTCCCGGGGGAGACTCCGCCCGCAGAGGCACGCGGATCGCAGACCTACACGAATGCCCTCCTCGGCGGCGACTCGCTCGACGCGGGCGAGCGCATCTTCTCGAACGGAGACTCCGCGAGCTTCGAGATGCAGGCGGACGGCAACGCCGTGATCTACGACGCCGGGCGCCGCCCCGTCTGGAGCACCAGGACCCAGGGCACCGGAGCGACCACGGTGCGGATGCAGGAGGACGGCAACCTCGTCGTCGTGACCGGCTCCGGCACGCCCGTCTGGGCGTCCGGGACCGCGGGGGAGACCGGCGCGCTCGCCCTCATCCAGGACGACGGGCAGCTCGTGCTCGTCCGTCCGAACGGGGACACGGCCTGGTCCTCGGCCGACGAGCAGGAGCCCGAGCCGGAGCCGATCGCCGACGTCCTCGACAGCGGGCGCGAGCTCTCTCCGGGACAGCAGCTGACCGCCTCCGACGGCCGCTCGCGCGCCGCGATGCAGAGCGACGGCAATCTTGTCGTCTACGTGGACGGATCGCCGCGCTGGAGCTCCGCCACCTCCGGAGCGGGCAACCGCCTCGCGATGCAGACCGACGGGAACGCGGTGGTCTCGGCCCCCGGGTCCGGCGTGCGCTGGCAGGCGGGAACGCCCGGGAACCCGGGCGCGCGGATGCGGATGCAGAACGACGGCAACCTGGTGATCACCGCCGCCTCCGGACGGCCGCTCTGGGCGAGCTCGACCTCGCGCGCGCCCGAGATCCGCGACGTCCTCTCCTCCGGCTCGCGGCTCAGCCGGGGACAGCAGCTCACCTCGCCGGACGGCCGGTCCCGTGCCTCCCTGCAGGGCGACGGCAATCTCGCGGTCTACTCGCGGGGGGACGTCCGCTGGGGCGCCGGCACCCAGGGCGAGGGCGAGACGCTCTCGATGCAGTCGGACGGCAACGCCGTGGTCACCTCCGCCTCGGGCCGACCCCTCTGGGCCTCGGGTACGGCGGGCAACCCGGGATCCCGCCTGCAGATGCAGAACGACGGCAACCTGGTCGTCTACTCCGCCTCGGGCCGCGCGCTGTGGGCGAGCGACACCCCTCCGGCGCCGCCCGCGCCCGCCGTCCGGGACACCCTCTCCTCCGGGAGCCGGCTCACCTCCGGACAGCTGCTGCGCTCCTCCGACGGAGGAAGCGAGGCGGTCATGCAGGGCGACGGCAACCTCGTCGTCTACTCGCGCGGCTCGGCCCGCTGGGCGGCCGGCACGTCCGGAGGCGGCAAACGGCTCGAGATGCAGTCCGACGGCAACGCCGTGGTCTACGCGGGCTCCGGCGGAGCGCGCTGGCAGTCCGGCACGGCGGGCAGCCCGGGCTCCCGGATGGTCATGCAGAACGACGGCAACCTGGTGATCTACTCGCCGCAGGGCCGCGCACTCTGGGCCAGCACGCAGGCCGCGGCGCCTGCACCGGCGCCAGGACCGGGACGACCTGCTTATCCCGGCGACGCTGTGAACTGCGACGACTTCCCGGACCAGGCCTCAGCTCAGCGGTACTTCGACCTGTACTACCCGTACTACGGCGATGTCGCCGGGCTCGACAGGGACGACGACGGGCTCGTCTGCGAGTCCAACTGAAGGCAGCGAAGGTCCGCCCCTGACGGAGGGGCGGGCCTTCGGCGGTCCTCCGACGACGAGAGCCTCACCCTCCTCTCTCAGGCCCGAGCGGTCCCCTGCAGGCCTCCGTGCCACGCTCGCGGGTATCGAGTGGCGAAGACGATTCGCCTGCGCGAGAGGCTCTCCGGCGGACGACCATCGACGAGTCGCCTTGCGCGCCGACGCTCCGCTGCCGCGCGAGCTCCCGCGCCGCCGGGCGACCCGGCATGCTGGGGCAGGACTCCGCCGACGACGCGGATCGGAAGGACGCCATGACCCCGACGACCCCCTCCAGCCGCGAGAGCCTGCTGGTCACCCCTGACGAGCTCGCCGAGCTCATGGCCTCCACCGAGCCGCCGCTCGTCCTCGACGTGCGCTGGCGCCTCGACCGGCCCGACGGCCGCCCGGAGTACCTCGCGGGCCACCTGCCCGGCGCGGTGCACGTCGACCTCGATCACGAGCTGGCCGCCCACGGCGAGCCGGAGGAGGGGCGCCACCCGCTGCCTCCGATCGAGGTGCTGCAGGAGGCGGCGTGCGGCTGGGGGCTCCGCCGAGGCCGGTCCGTCGTCGTGTACGACGACGCGCAGAGCGTCCCGGCCGCGCGGGCCTGGTGGCTGCTGCGGGCGACGGGAGTGGAGGACGTCCGCCTGCTCGACGGGTCGCTCGCCGGCTGGATCCGCTCGGGGCGGGAGCTCGAGACGGGCGACGTCCCGCGCGAGCGGGGCGACGTCGAGCTGGCCTACGGTCGGCTCCCGGTGCTGGACATCGACGAGGCGGCGGCGCTGCCCTCGGCGGGCGTCCTGCTCGACGCCCGCGCCCCTGAGCGGTACCGCGGCGAGGTCGAGCCGATCGACCCGCGGGCGGGCCACATCTCCGGCGCTCGGAACGCTCCGGCGTCCGCGGCGCTCGACTCCGAGGGGCGGTTCCGGCCCGCCTCGGACCTGCGCGCGGGATTCGAGGCGCTCGGCGTGCGGGAGGACGCCCCCGTCGGCGTGTACTGCGGCAGCGGTGTCTCGGCCGCGGTCGACGTCGTCGCGCTCACGCTCGCGGGCTTCGCGCCGGCGCTCTATCCGGGCTCCTGGTCGCAGTGGTCGAGCACGCCGGGCCGGACGGTGGCGACCGGCCCGGAGGCCTGAACCGCCTGCTCCGGAGCGCCCGCGGAGCTCAGCTGAGGCGGGAGTGCTCGCCGAGGTGGTGCCAGGTGCGGTTGTGGTAGACGAGCGGCGCCGTGGTCTCGGAGTCCTCGGGCACGTGGGCCTCGAGGGCGTGCACGGCGACGATCGTGGACGATCCCGCCTCCATGCGGTTGATCACCGTGCCGCGGATCCAGGCGGCGGCGCCCGGGAAGAACGGCTCGCCCGTGGGCAGCCGCGACCAGAGCGACGTATCGGCGAAGCGGTCGATGCCGCTGGTCGAGCCCAGACGCGCCAGGTCGAGCTGCTCCGCCCCGAGCAGGTGCACGACCAGCGTCTCGGACGCCTGGATGGCCGGAGAGCTGGACGAGGCGGACGAGAGCGAGAAGACGAACAGCGGCGGCTCGGCGCTCACCGAGAAGACGGAGGTCGCGGTCAGGGCGACCGGTCCGGTGCCCGGGTCCGCGGTGATCAGCGCGACTCCGGCGGCGTGGTTGCGGAACGCGAGCTTGAAGTCCTCCGGGGAGAGTCCGGCGAAGGCGCGGTGCTCCGGCTCGCGGTCCGGGGTGGTGGCGAGGTTCTCGCGGCTCATCGGAGACTCCTGATCGATCGAGGGTGCGGCACGGGGTGGTGGCCCGCCGTCGCGCCGCAGCACGGCTCCTCCAGACTGGCGCACCGGCCGGGGGAGGGCCGCCCCATTGCGGAGTATGACGCCGCCACCTCGGGGAACGCCGATCCGCCGCTCCCTGTTCCCGATCACGCCGGATCGGGTGCCCGTCGTCGGCGCCGGCCTCCGCGCGCCCGTCGCTCGCCCTCAGCGCAACCCGTCGCCGCGGCCGCGGTCTGCGCGCAGACTCGAGGGCATGGCCCACCGTCAGCGCACGTCCACCGAGCATCCCGAGAGCAAGACCTGCGCCTCCTGCGGTCGCGAGATCGAGTGGCGCGCGAAGTGGGCGCGCGACTGGGAGGACGTCCGCTACTGCTCGGACGCCTGCCGCCGTCGCGGAGTCGGACCGGAGGAGGCGCGGCTCGAGGAGGAGATCCGCACCGTCCTGCTCGCGCGAGCGGCGTCGTCGACGGCGTGCCCGTCCGAGGTCGCGCGCCGGGTCGGCGGCGAGGAGTGGCGGCCGCTGATGGAGCCCGTGCGCCGGGCCGCGCGCCGCCTGGTCGACCGGGGCGAGATCGACATCGTGCAGGGCGGACAGGTCGTCGACCCCTCGCGGGCGAAGGGCCCGATCCGGCTGCGGCGGCGCCCCGGCGGACCCCTGTCGCCGGGCGGCGCCGCGGGCTAGCCTCAGCAGATGCCCAGCAGCGACGCCGTCGTCCTCACCGTCCCCGGACCGCACGGCGACCGGGAGGTGCGGATCTCGAGCCCTGAGCGAGTGCTCTTCCCGGAGCCGGGCATCACCAAACGCGAGGTCGCGGAGTACCTGATCGCCGTCGGCGAGCCGTTCGTCGCGGCGAACGGCGGCCGCCCCGTCTCGCTGCAGCGCTTCTCCTCCGGGATCGAGGGCGAGCAGTTCTTCTCGAAGAACCCGCCCAAGGGCGCGCCCGAGTACGTCCGGTCGGTCCCGGTGACGTACCCGAGCGGGCGGGTGCATCCGCAGCTCGTGATCGACGAGCCCGCGGCCGCCGTCTGGGCGGCGCAGATGAACACCGTCGTCTTCCACCCGTGGGCGTCCCGCGCCGATGCGCCCGACCTGCCCGACCAGCTCCGGATCGACCTCGACCCGCAGCCCGGCACCGACGTCGCCGACGCGGTCGTCGCCGCGCACGCGCTGCGGGAGGTCCTGCGGGAGGCCGGCCTCGACCCGTTCGTGAAGACGTCCGGCAACCGCGGCCTGCACGTCTTCGCGCCGATCGTCGCCGAGCACGAGTTCCTCGACGTCCGCCACGCGGTGATCGCCGCGGCGCGCGAGCTGGAGCGGCGGATGCCCGAGCAGGTCACGACGGCGTGGTGGAAGGAGGAGCGCGGCGAGCGGATCTTCGTCGACTTCAACCAGGCCAACCGCGACCGCACGATCGCCGGTGCCTACAGCCCGCGGCCGCTCGCGCACGCTCCCGTCTCCACTCCGCTGGACTGGGACGAGCTCGACGGCGTCGACCCGCGGGCCTTCACGATCCGCACGGTCCCGGCGCGCCTCGCCGAGCGCGGTGATCCGTGGGCCCGGTTGCACGACGCCCCCGGTCACCTCGACGCCCTGCTCGGCTGGTGGGAGCGCGATGTCGCCGCCGGCCTCGGCGAGCTGCCGTTCCCGCCCGACTTCCCCAAGATGCCGGGCGAGCCGCCCCGCGTGCAGCCCAGCCGCGCGAAGAAGGCCTAGCCGAGGACGTCGCCGAGGTCGTACGCGGTCGGCTGCTCCAGCTGCTCCATGGTGCAGGAGGCGGCGTCGCGGTCCGGGCGCCAGCGCTCGAACTGCACGGTGTGCCGGAAGCGGTCGCCCTCGCGCTGGTCGTAGCGGACCTCGAGCACGAGCTCGGGACGCAGACGCACGAAGGAGGTGTCGCGGCCGCTCGAGAACCGGCTCCGCTCGCCCTCGCCGCGCACCGGCGCTCCCCCCGCGTCGCGCTCGACCGCGGGTGCGAGCTCCTCCAGCAGCTGCACGCGACGCTCGTCGCTGAAGGCCGAGGCCCCGCCGACCTGGCGGACCTCTCCGTCGTCGCCGTGCAGGCCGAGCAGGATCGAGCCCACGCCCGGCTTGGAGGCGTGCTCGCGGTACCCGATCGCGATCACGTCGGCCGTGCGGTGGTGCTTGACCTTGAGCACGGCGCGCTTCCCGGGGGAGTAGGGCGCGGCCAGGGGCTTCGCCACGACGCCGTCCAGTCCTGCGCCCTCGAAGCGCTCCAGCCAGTCGCGCGCCAGGGCCTCGTCGTCGGTGGCGCGGCCGAGGTGCAGCGGATGCGGGACGCCGGCCATCACCGCGGCGAGCGCCTCCCGCCGCGCCGAGTACGGCTCCTCGAGCATGCTGCGCCCGTCGACGGCGAGCAGGTCGAAGGCGACGAGCATCGCCGGGGTGGTCTCCGCCAGCATCTTCACGCGGCTCGCGGCCGGATGGATGCGCTGCGAGAGCAGGTCCCAGTCGAGCCGCTGGGCACCCGGCTCGCCGGTCGCCAGGACGATCTCGCCGTCGAGCACGCAGCCGTCGGGGAGCAGCCGGAGGAAGGCCTCGACGAGCTCGGGGAAGTACCGGGTCAGCGGCTTGGAGCCGCGGCTCCCGATCTCGCACTCCCCGCCGGAGACCGAGACGATCGCGCGGAACCCGTCCCACTTCGGCTCGTAGGAGTATCCGCCCGCGACGGCGGTCTGCTCCGGCACCGCAGGAACGGCCTTGGCGAGCATCGGGGCGACGGGGAGCGCGAACGGGAGGTCCATGCCCTGATCATCCCGGCCGCGGTCTCGGACCGCACCCCCTTCCGGAAGGCTGTGGACCGGGACGTTCCCGGCCCGCCGCGGAGGTTCGAGGCGTAGCGTTCCCGGCATGAGCATTGACTGGAAGCGCTGGACGCCCGTCGCCGTCGTCCCCGCGGTCGTCGTCGCCGCGGCCGTCGCCCTCCCCCTCTCGGCGAGCGCCGCGGGAGACCTCCCCGAGAAGTCCGCCGCCGACCTCCTCGCCTTCGTCGCCGAGAGCGACACCACGGCGTTCTCCGGCGAGATCCGGCAGACCTCGGACCTCGGCCTGCCCGACCTCTCGGCGCTCGGCGGCTCGGCCGGCTCGGCGTCCGCCGACCCCGCCGACTCCCTCGTCGAGCTCGCCACGGGCTCGCACCAGGCGCGCGTGTACGTCGACGCCGAGAAGGGCGCGCGCCTCCAGGTGCTCGACCGGCTGGCCGAGCGCGACGTCGTCGCCTCGACGACCGACGGAGTCTGGATCTACGACTCGAGCGCGAACACCGCCACCCACCTCGTGCCTCCCGCGGGCGGAGCCCCCGAGGCCTCGCCGGGCGATCAGGTCGTCACGCCGTCGTCCGCCGCCGAGCAGCTGCTCGCCGCGATCGACCCGACGACCACGGTCGCGGTCGGCTCGGACGTCAGCGTCGCCGGGCGCGACGCGTACGAGCTCGTGCTCACGCCCCGCGACGGCGGCACCCTCGTGGGCTCGGTGACCGTCTCGGTCGACGGCGAGACGGGCCTCCCGCTCGGAGTGGCGGTGACGGCCCGCGGGGGCACCGCGCCCGCGTTCAGCGTCGCGTACACGAGCATCGACTTCTCGACGCCCGACGCGTCCCTCTTCTCCTTCACGCCCCCGGCCGGCGCCGAGGTGACGGAGCAGGCCGCTCCGGTCGACGACGCGGCGGACGCCTCCGACGCGCCCGCCGCGGGCACGGCCGAGCACTCCGACGTCGCCACCACGGGCTCCGGCTGGACGAGCGTCGTCGAGCTGCCCGCCGGTGACGCCGACGCGCTCTCCTCGCTCGACGCGGTCACCACGCCGGTCGACGGCGGCCGCATCCTCTCCTCCGCCCTGCTGACCGTCCTCGTCACCGACGACGGACGCGTCCTCGCCGGAGCGGTCCCGGCCGAGACGCTCCGCGACGCGGCCTCCGCTCGGTGACGGCGGGCGAGCTCGCCGTCGAGACGCGGGGCCTCACCAAGCGCTTCGGGCGCCAGGAAGCGGTCTCCGGTCTCGACCTCGCCGTTCCCCGCGGCGCCGTCTTCGGCTTCCTCGGCCCGAACGGCTCGGGCAAGACCACGACGATCCGGATGCTGCTCGCCCTCGCCGCGCCGACCGCGGGCAGCATCACCGTCCTCGGGCAGGCCATGCCCCGGCGCGCGGCCGAGGTCCTGCCCCGAGTGGGGGCGCTGGTCGAGGGGCCGGGCTTCTACCCGTTCCTCTCCGGAGCGGCCAACCTCCGGCGCTTCGACGCCGCGGAGGCGGGCACCTCGTCCCGCACCCGCGACGCCCGCGCGAAGGAGGCCCTCGCCCGCGTCGGCCTCTCGGCCGCGGCGCGCAAGAAGGTCGGCTCCTACTCCCTGGGCATGAAGCAGCGGCTCGGCATCGCGGTCGCCCTCCTCTCGCCGCGCGACCTGATCGTGCTGGACGAGCCCACGAACGGCCTCGACCCGCAGGGCACCCGCGAGGTCCGCGCCCTTGTGCGCGGACTGAACCAGGACGGCACGACCGTCCTCGTCTCCAGCCACCTCCTCGCCGAGATCGAGCAGCTCTGCACCCACGCCGCCGTCATGCGCACAGGGCGCCTCGTCGCCCAGGGCGGGCTGGACGAGCTGCGCGGGGACGCCGCCTCGGTCGAGCTGCTGACGCCCGACCGCGAGCGCGCGATCGTGGCCCTGCACACCCGGGGTCTGGAGCCGCGCACCGCGCCGGGCCCGCACCCCGCCGATCCGCCGCTGGTCGTCGCCGCTCTGCCGCCCGGGCTCGCGGCCGAGGCGCTGGTCGCCGACCTCGTGCGGGCCGACGTCCGCGTCCGCGGGTTCTCCGTCCGCCGCCCCTCGCTCGAGGAGCGCTTCGTCGAGCTGACCGGGGAGGGCTTCGATGTCGAGCGCTGACGCGACCGTCCGCCGCGCAGGGATCGGGTCCCTGCTCGCCTCCGAGCTCGCCCTGCTCTTCCGCCGGCGCCGCACCTGGGCGCTGCTCGCGGCCCTGGCCGCCATCCCGATCCTGCTCGCCGTCGCAGTGCGGCTCCCGGGCGGGGACGGAGGCGGGCCCTCTTTCGTGGGCGCGATCGCCGGCAACGGCCTCTTCACCGGCTTCGCGGCCATCACGGTCGCCGTCCCGCTGTTCCTCCCGCTCACGGTCGGGGTCGTTGCCGGCGACGCGATCGCGGGCGAGGCCTCGCTCGGGACGCTGCGCTACCTGCTGGTCAGCCCCGTCGGCCGCGTGCGGCTGCTCGCGGTGAAGTTCGCCGCCTCCCTCGCCTTCTGCCTCGCCGCAGCACTCACCGTCATGGTGGTCGGGATCCTGATCGGCCTGGCACTCTTCCCGGCGGGACCGGTGACGCTGCTCTCCGGCAGCACCGTCCCGCTCGGCGACGCGATCGGCCGGGCCCTGGCGATCGCCGTGTACGCGGCGCTCTCGCTGGTCGGGCTCTCGGCGATCGGCCTCTTCATCTCGACGCTGACCGATGTGCCGGTCGGCGCCATGGCGGCCACCGTCGTCGTCTCCATCGCGGCGCAGATCGTCGGCTCGCTCTCGCAGCTGGACGCCCTCCACCCGTTCCTGCTGACCGACCGGTGGTTCGACTTCGCCGACCTCCTGCGCGACCCGATCGCGTGGAGCTCCTTCGGCGAGAACGCGCTGCTCCAGCTCGCCTACGTCGCCGTGTTCGGGTCGCTCGCGATCGGCCGCTTCACCACCCGCGACATCCTCTCCTGATCCTGGGACGACGGAGGCCGCCCTCCCGCACTGCGGTGGGGGCGGCCTCCGATGTCGACGGGGTCAGTCCTGGGGAGCGATCCCGAAGCTGATGGAGCCGCCCTCGTCCACCTGCGCGTCGAGGACCTTGTCGCCGAGAGCGACGGAGGCGGCGACGTCGAGGAACACGCGCGCTCCGTCCTGCTCCACGACGGCGTCCGTCGTCTCGGGGGCCGCGGCGACCGTGACAGCGAAGTTGCGGGCGTCGAGATCGGTGCCGCTGATGCGCAGGCCTCCCTCGACGGGGGTCTCGGTCTGCCCGGTGATGGTCTTGACGACGGTGCTGGCGTTGTCGGTGAGCGTGAGCATCGGGTCGTTCCTTCCGTCCGTGGTCGATGAGGGGGCCACGTTGCCGGGATCCGGCGGCACCCTCAAGGCGGCGGAGCGGATATGGAGGGGATGCACACCTGGACGGTCCGGGGAGTCACGGCGCTCGCCGGAGCCTCGCCGGGCCGGGGGCGCCGCATCGCCTGCCACACTGGCCGGATGCATCCCGCCGACTCCTGCCCCTGCGGAAGCCGCCGCCACTACGCCGACTGCTGCCGCCCCGCCCACCTCGGCGAGGAGCCCTCGCCGACGGCGGAGCGCCTGATGCGCAGCCGCTACAGCGCGAACGTCCTCGGCAGCGCCCCCTACCTGCTCGCGAGCTGGCACCCCTCGACCCGGCCGCGCCGCATCGACCTCGATCCCGACGTCCAGTGGCGCCGGCTCCAGATCGTCGACATCTCGTTCGGCGGGGAGGGCGACGAGGAGGGCCTGGTCGAGTTCCGCGCCTCCTACCGCTCGCCCGCCGGCCCCGGCCTCGTACACGAGCGCAGCCGCTTCCTGCGCGAGGACGGGCGCTGGCTCTACGTCGACGGCGAGATGCTCGGCGACGAGGCCTGATCCGTCCGGGCCGTCCTACTCTGGAGGCATGGCCAAGGACTTCCGCCGGGCGGACGACGCGTCGCGCTACGAGCTCCACCTCGACGGCGCCCTGGTGGGCGTCCTCGACTACCGCGAGGCGCCCGGCAGCGTCTCCCTCGTCCGCTCCTTCACGACCCCGCCCTTCCGCGGCCGCGGGCTCGCAGGGGAGCTCGTCTCCTTCGCCGTCGACGACATCGAGGCCGCCGGCGGGCGGAGCGTCGTGCCGATGTGCTGGTACGTCGGGCAGTGGTTCGAGCAGCACCCCGAGAAGGCGCACCTCCTCGCTCCCTCCTGAGCCGCTCGCTCACTCGCGGACCGCGGGCTCCACTCCGGCCAGGTCCGGGCCGAGGCCGATGTCGACCAGGCGCAGACGGCCCGCGTAGGAGTCGCCCGGAGGCAGCAGCAGACCGGCCTTGATCGCGCCGAAGGCGACCGTCACATCGGCGCGCAGCACGGTGGGATCGGGGACCGACCCGTCGTCGGGATGGATTCCGCTCGGCAGGTCGACCGCGACGACCACCGGGCGCTCGGCCCGCCGCTCCAGCGCGTCGAGCACCGCCTCGACGACGACGCGCGGCCGCCCCCGCAGCGCGGGCTCCTTCGCTCCGATGCCGAGGATCCCGTCGACCAGGACATCCGCCCGCGCCACCGCCGCGGCGAGGCCGGGCGCGTCGTCGGCCGGCACCTGCCCGCAGCCCTCGTCGAGCGCCACGGCGAGGCCCCGGCGGTGCACCCGCTCGGCCGTGAGGACGAGGACGACGTCGGTTCCGGAGGAGGAGAGCTCGGCGGCCGCGTAGAGCGCGTCACCGCCGTTGTCGCCCGGACCGACCAGGACGAGCACCGAGCCCGGACGGGAGCGGTCGGAGCGCCCGGCGAGCACGAGGCGAAGCTCGCGGGCGAGGCCGTCGGCGGCGCGCTGCATCAGCGGCTCCCGCCGGGCCAGGTGCGGAGCCTCGGCGGCCCGCACCTGCGCGGACGTGTATCCCTCGACCATGCGCTCCACTGTGCGCGCGGCGCTGCGGGCGTGCAACCCCGTCAGCTCTCCTGGACCGCCCGGTCCGACTCCTCGACGATCGCCCGCATCGCGGCCTCCGCAGCGTCCGCGTCGCCCGAGGCGACGGCGGCGGCCACCGCCCGGTGCAGCCGCACCGCGGTGGAGTCGGCCTCGCGCGGCATGAGCGCGTTGCGGGTGCGGCCGGCGAGGACCTCGGCGACCAGATCGCCCAGCTGCGCGAGCATCAGGTTGCCGGACGCGGCCAGGAGGGAGCGGTGGAAGGCGGTGTCGGCGGCGAGGTAGGCGGACTGGTCGGCTGCACGGGAGTGGGTGGAGAGGGCGTCGCCCGCCTCCGTGAGCGCCCGCCGCTGCTCCTCGGTCGCGTTCGCCGCGGCGAGCCGGGCGGCGAGCGGCTCCACCCCGAGTCGGAGCTCGCTGAGCTGGTGCAGCTGGCGCCGCCGGTCCGGGCCGTCCAGTCCCCACGCGACGACCCGCGTGTCCAGGGCGTTCCAGCACTCCGGAGGCTGGACCCGCGTCCCCGCGCGGCGGCGGGACGTCACGAGCCCGAGCGTCTCGAGGACGCGCACCGCCTCCCGCATCACCGAGCGGGAGACCCCGCGCCGTTCCGCACGCTCGTCGGCGCTGAAGGTGGTGCCCGGCGCGAGCTCGCCGCGCACGATCTGCGAGCCGAGCTCGTCCAGCACCGAGTGGTGCAGCGAGGGCGTCGGCGCGGGCATGCGGTCATCCTGCCATCGCCGGAGTCGCGTCCCGGCCGATCTTCGGGCATGATCGGGACACACGCAGGTTATGTCGGACAAAAGCCGGCCGCTGGCCGTCGGCTCGACCAAGGACGCTCATGACACCGACCCTCCTCCCCGCCCTCCGCGCCGCCGCCGGGGACGCCCCCGCCACCACCGCCGGGCAGGGGCAGCTGATCCTCGCCGCCGTCGTCGGCATCGCCGTGATCGTCGTGCTGATCACCTGGCTGAAGCTGCACCCCTTCGTCTCCCTGCTGATCGGAGCGCTGACGACGGGCCTGATCGCGGGGCTGGCGGCGGCGGACGCGGTCGCCAGCTTCGCGCTGGGGTTCGGCAACACCATGGGCGGCGTCGGCATCCTCATCGGCCTCGGCGCGATGTACGGCAAGCTCCTCGCCGACTCGGGCGGCGCGGACCGCATCGTGGACACCCTCATCGCCCGCTCGAGCACTCGCGCGCTGCCCTGGATGATGGGCTTCGTCGGCGCGCTGATCGGGCTGCCGATGTTCTTCGAGGTCGGGCTCGTGCTGCTGATCCCGGTCGTGATCCTGGTCGCCCGCCGGAGCGGTCTGCCGCTGATGAAGGTGGCGATCCCGACGCTCGCCGGCCTCTCGGTGATGCACGGCCTCGTCCCGCCCCACCCCGGACCGCTGGTCGCGATCGACGCACTCGGCGCGAACCTCGGCGTGACCCTCGCGTTCGGCGTCCTGGTCGCGATCCCCACCGTCGTCGTCGCCGGCCCGCTCTTCGGCCGGGTCGCCGCCCGCTGGGCGCCGGTGGAGACGCCGCCGCTCTTCGGCGAGGGCGCGAGCGAGACGCGCGAGCACCGCCCGGGCTTCGCCGCCGCCGTCGCGAGCATCCTGCTGCCGGTCGTGCTGATGCTGGGCAAGGCGATCGCCGACATCGCGGCCCCGGGCTCCACGGACGCCTGGAAGGGCGCCCTCGACTTCCTCGGCACGCCGACCATCGCGCTGGGGATCGCGCTCCTGGCCGGTCTGGTCCTGCTCGGCCGCGGCGGCCGGATGAACCGCACCGAGCTGCAGGCCTCGCTCTCGAGCTCGCTGCCGCCGATCGCGGGCATCCTGCTCATCGTCGGCGCGGGCGGCGGTTTCAAGCAGGTCCTCGTCGACACCGGGATCGGCGGGGTGGTCGCCCAGCTCGCGGAGGGGAGCGGCGCCTCGGCGCTGCTGCTCGCCTGGCTCGTGGCCGTCGTGATCCGCGTCGCCACCGGCTCCGCGACCGTCGCCACCGTGACCGCCGCAGGGATCCTCCAGCCGCTGACCGAGACCATGGACGGGCCGATGGTCGCCCTCATGGTGCTCGCGATCGGCGCCGGCTCGGTGTTCCTGTCGCACGTCAACGACGCCGGGTTCTGGCTGGTGAAGGAGTACCTCGGGCTCAGCATCGGCCAGACGCTCAAGACCTGGACCGTGATGGAGTGCCTGGTCTCGGTGACCGGGCTCGCCGGGGTCCTCCTGATCGGTCTCTTCGTAGGAGGTATCTGATGACCGCTCTTCCCACCGTCCCCGTCCGCGCCGTCGTCGTCATGGGCGTCTCCGGCAGCGGCAAGTCGACCGTCGCGTCGCTCCTGGCGCGCCGACTGGGCTGGGAGTTCCTCGAGGGGGACGACCTGCACCCGCAGGCGAATGTCGACAAGATGCACGCCGGCATCCCGCTGACCGACGAGGACCGGGCGCCCTGGCTGGCCGAGATCGCCCGCGTGGTGGACCAGCGGATCGCCGCGGGCGGCTCGGTCGTCGTGACCTGCTCTGCCCTGCGCCGCCGCTACCGCGACGTCCTGCGCCGCGACGACCTCGTCTTCGCGCACCTCGCGGGATCGAGAGACCGTATCGCCGGGCGGCTCGCCTCGCGGGTCGGCCACTTCATGCCGACCACGCTGCTCGACTCGCAGTTCGAGGCGCTCGAGCCCCTCGGCGACGACGAGCTCTACGTCACGGTCGACGTGGGCGGCGCTCCGGAGGAGGAGATCGCCGAGATCCTCGGGGGGCTCGGCCTCGCGCCCGCGGGCGCCTAGAGCAGCAGCGACTCCACCGGCACGGCCGGGAGGTCGAAGGCCGCGGCGACGGCGGTGTTCGTCACCCGGCCGTCGTGGGTGCTCAGGCCGCGGGCGAGCGCCGGGTCGGCGGCCAGGGCGGCCCGCCACCCGCGGTCGGCCAGCGCGAGCGCGTAGGGGAGCGTCGCGTTGGTGAGCGCGCGGGTCGAGGTCTCGGGGACGGCGCCGGGCATGTTCGCGACGCAGTAGTAGACGCTCCGGTGCACGGGGAACACCGGGTCGTCGTGCGTGGTCGGACGCGAGCCCTCGAAGCAGCCGCCCTGGTCGATCGCGATGTCGACCAGCACCGAGCCCGGCTTCATCGTGGCGACCATCTCGTCGGTCACCAGCTTGGGCGCCTTGGCGCCCGGGATGAGGACGGATCCGATCACGAGGTCGGCGTCGGCCAGCTGCGCGGCGATCTCGTAGGCCGAGGAGGCGCGGGTCTGGATCGCGCCCTGGAAGCGGTTCTCGAGCTGCGCAAGGCGGGGGAGCGAGAGGTCGACGATCGTGACGTCGGCCCCCATGCCGAGGGCGTTCGCCGCGGCGTGCTCGCCGGCCGTGCCGCCGCCGATCACGACGACCTTCGCCTTCGGAGTGCCGGGGACCCCGCCGAGTAGCGTGCCCCGTCCGCCGACGGCACTCATGAGGTGGTAGGCGCCGACCGTGATCGACAGGCGCCCGGCGACCTCGCTCATCGGCGAGAGCAGCGGCAGCCGCCGGTCGTCCAGCTGGACCGTCTCGTAGGCGATGGAGGTCGTCCCCGCCGCGAGCAGCGCATCGGTGCACGGGCGGGAGGCGGCGAGGTGGAGGTAGGTGAAGAGCACCTGGTCGCGGCGCATCCGCGGGTACTCGGCCTCGATCGGCTCCTTGACCTTGAGGACCAGCTCGGACTCGCCCCAGACCTCGTCGGGCCCGTCGACGACGCGGGCGCCGGCGCGGCGGAAGTCGTCGTCCGACACGCGCGAGCCCAGGCCCGCGCCGGCCTCGACGAGGACCTCGTGGCCGCGGCGCACCAGCTCGTGGACGCCGGCCGGAGTGGCGGCGACCCGGTTCTCGTTGTTCTTGATCTCGGTGGGGATCCCGACGCGCACGGCGGCTCCTTCGCTGCGGCCCGCGGGGCGGGCGGTGGGCGCCGATCCTGCACCGGCTCTGCCCCCATCGTGCGAAGATCGTGCCCGGAGCGGAGGAACTCCGCAGGATCGGTCGGAAGTCACCGCACGGGCCGAAGGTTCGTCGGCGGAGTGAGGGAGCGGGAGCATGCCACCGAAGGATCTGCACGACCTCGACGACCTGGATCCGGTCGATCGGACCCTGGTGCGCCTCCTCCGCGCCGACGCGCGGACGCCCAACAGCCGGCTCGCCGAGCGCGCCGGCATCGCCCCGTCGACCTGCGTCGCACGCGTCCGGGGCCTCGTCGAGCGCGGCGTCATCACCGGCTTCACCGCCGAGCTCGACCCGGCGGCGCTCGGCCTGACCCTGCAGGCGCTGATCAGCGTCAGCATCCGCGTCGGCCAGCGCCAGGCGATCACGCGCTTCGCGGAGGAGATCCGCGCGCTGCCCGAGGTGGTGCAGGTGTTCTTCCTCGGCGGCTCGGAGGACTTCATCATCCACGTCGCGGTCCGCGACTCCAGCGACGTGCGGGACTTCGTGGTCTCGAACCTCTCGGCGAATCCGGCGGTGGCCTCGACGCGCACGAGCCTGGTGTTCGACCACCACCGCAAGGGCCCGGCGGTCCCCGAGTAGCGCGAGCCGGCGCGGCCCGAGCGGCCGCTCGGCCCGCGCCCGTCCCCCGGGGCTAGTGCGCCCCGGGGTTCACGTCGCCGCCCCCGCGCTGCATGAGTCCGGGGATGCGCTTGGCGAGCCCCGGGATCGCCTCGTCCGAGATCGAGATCCGCGTGTCGCGCAGGCGCTGGCGCAGCAGGGTCTCGACGTCCTCCTCCGGTCGCAGCTCGGCGTCGCCGGCGACCTGCAGCAGCACGCCGCGAAGCTTCTCGTCGAGCTGCGCGTCGTCGCTGCCGTGCTGGATCGGGTGGTCCTGGGATGCGTTCGTCATGCCTCCATGCTGGCACCGGCGACCCCGTGCCGACAGGCCTTGCGCCGCGGCAGGATGGTCGCATGCCGTTCACCCGCGCCGAGCTCGCAGCGTTCCAGGACCGCACCGTCGAGGACCTGCTGGGCGACGACGTCCGGCTCCTCTTCGTCGGCATCAACCCGGGACTGTGGACCGCCGCCACCGGCGCGCACTTCGCCCACCCCGGCAACCGCTTCTACCCGGCGCTCGTCGCGGCCGGGATCCTCGAGCGCGCGCCGCGCGTGTCCGAGGGGATGGGCGCCGCGGACCGCGCGGAGCTCGTCTCCCGCGGCGTCGGCATCACCAATCTCGCCTCCCGGGCGACCGCCCGCGCCGACGAGCTGACCGCGGAGGAGCTGCGCGAGGGCGCTCAGCGGCTGGTCGCCACCGTGGGGCGGGTGCGGCCCCGGGCCGTCGCGGTCGTCGGCATCACCGCCTACCGGATCGCGTTCGGACGCCGCAGGGCGGTGCAGGGCAGGCAGGAGGAGGACGTGGCGGGCGCGCCGCTCTGGGTGCTGCCGAACCCGAGCGGCCTGAACGCGCACGACACCGTCGCCTCGCTCGGGCGCGCCTACCGCGAGCCGGCGCTCGAGGCGGGGATCGTCTCTTCCGACGCGCTCCTGCCCGGGGACGTCGGACCCCGCCCGCAGGAATAGCCGTCGACCCCCGGAGGTTGCAGAAGTCCATGAGTATGCATGAAGTCAAGTTCGGCGTCGACACGTTCGGCGACGTCACCGCCGGCCCCGACGGCGCCCCGCTGCCGCACGGCCAGGTCCTCCGCGACGTGGTCGAGGAGGGAGTCCTGGCCGACCGGGTCGGCATCGACTTCTTCGGGATCGGCGAGCACCACCGCGCCGACTTCGCCGTGAGCGCACCGGACGTCGTGCTCGCCGCCATCGCGGCCCGCACCGAGCGCATCCACCTCGGCTCCGCCGTGACGGTCCTCTCCTCGGACGACCCGGTGCGCGTCTACCAGCGCTTCGCCACCCTCGACGGACTCTCCGGCGGCCGGGCCGAGGTCATCCTCGGCCGCGGCTCCTTCACCGAGTCCTTCCCGCTCTTCGGCTACGACCTCGCGCAGTACGAGGTCCTCTTCGAGGAGAAGCTCGACCTCTTCCACGCCCTGATCCAGGGCGGCCCGGTCACCTGGCAGGGCACGACCCGCCCCGCGCTCACCGAGCAGAGCGTCTACCCGACCCTCGACAACGGCACCCTCCGCACCTGGATCGGCGTCGGCGGCAGCCCCGAGTCGGTCGTCCGCGCCGCCCGGTACGGCTTCCCGCTCGTCCTGGCGATCATCGGCGGCTCGCCGGCCCGCTTCCGCCCCTACGTCGACCTCTTCGGCCGCGCGCTCGACCAGCTCGAGCAGCCCCGCCTCCCGGTCGCCGTGCACTCGCCCGGCTTCGTCGCCGACACCGACGAGGAGGCGCGCGAGCTGTACTTCCCGCACCACAAGGCGATGATGGACGCCATCGGCCGCGAGCGCGGCTGGTCCCCGATGACCCGCGAGCGCTTCGAGGAGGAGGCCGGCCCCGACGGCGCCATCCACCTCGGCTCGCCCGAGACGGTCGCCCGGAAGATCGCGCGAACGGTCGAGGCCCTGGGCATCGACCGCTTCGACCTCAAGTACAGCGCCGGGACGCTGCCGCACCCGGCGATCATGCGCAACATCGAGCTCTACGGCACGCAGGTCATCCCGCGGGTGCGCGAGCTGCTCGCGCACTGAACCCCCGCCGGGCGCCCATTCCCCCGCTGGGCGCTCGGCGCGTTCCGAGCCGACGCGGTGCGCGCTCCCACCGGGCGCCCGGCCCGCGTCGATACACTCGGAACCCCCCGCCCCGACCCTCCCGGAAGCACATGCCCGACAGCCACGCCGCCCGCACCCCCTACGAGGTGCTGGGCGTCGCCGCCACCGCGTCCGACGACGAGCTCCGCCGGGCGTACCGGCTCCGCCTCCGCGAGACCCATCCGGACACGGGAGGCGACGCCGCGTCGTTCCACGCGGTGCAGCTCGCCTGGGAGCGGATCGGCAGCGCCTCCGCCCGCGGCGACTACGACCGAGGCGCTCCCGCCCCCGGGAGGTCCTCCCCGCAGTCGCCGTACACCGGCTCACCGCGCCCGCAGACCGCCTCGGCCGTGCGCGCCCGCTCCTACGGTCACCCGGGAGGCGCGGCGCGCGAGTACTACCTGCGCCTGGTGCGCGAGTGGCTCGGCCGCGGCGTCGAGACCGAGGACCCCTTCGACCCGGCGATCGTCCGCTCCGCTCCTCGCGAGGTCCGCTCCTGGCTCGCGAAGGCTCAGGCCGAGGAGGCGACGGCCGCGCTCGTCGGCGCGCTCGGCATCGCCTACACGATCTGGAACGACGTCGCGGTCGGCGACGGCGGGCTCAAGATCGACCACCTCGTGCTCGGGCCGGCCGGCCTGCTCGCGCTGACCTCCGCCGACTGGGGCGACCCGGTCCGCCTGAGGAAGGGCGAGCTCGAGGGCCCCGGGATCGCCGAGGACGAGAAGCCGATCGCCTCGCTCGCGAAGGCCGCGCGCCGTCTCGGCCGCGAGCTGGGCGTCCGCTTCTCGACGAGCGTCGTGGTCGTGCCGGACGACGCGCTGGAGCAGCCGTTCGAGCAGGTCGAGCGCGGCAGGCACCAGGGCGCCGTCGTCATCCGCCGCTCGCTGCTGCCGCAGCTGCTGCGCTCCGGCACGGACGACCCGCGGCTCGGCGGGTACGGCGAGTCGTTCGAGGTCCGCACCCGGGTGCAGAACCGCATCCGCTTCGTCTGACGCCGCGCTAGCCGCCGCTCGCAACCGGGGCAAGGGGTTAGCGCGCATCCGGCGCCCCGCCCACCATGGGACGTGCCCCCGGGCATCCCACGACGAGCGGAACGAGGACGGACCATGGTGCGATTCGGATACACCCTGATGACCGAGCAGAGCGGACCCAAGCAGCTGGTGGGCTACGCGGTCGACGCCGAGAGGCTCGGCTTCGAGTTCGCAGTCTCGAGCGACCACTACTCGCCGTGGCTGACCGAGCAGGGGCACGCCTCCTACGCCTGGACGCTGCTCGGAGCGGTCGCGCAGGCCACGTCGACCATCGACCTCACGACCTACGTCACCGCGCCGACCATCCGCTACCACCCGGCCGTGGTGGCGCAGAAGGCCGCGACGCTCGCGATCCTCTCCGACGACCGCTTCACGCTCGGCCTCGGCTCGGGCGAGAACCTCAACGAGCACGTCGTCGGCGAGGGCTGGCCCTCGGTCGCCGTGCGCCAGGACATGCTCGAGGAGGCCGTCCACCTCATCCGCGAGCTGCACACCGGCGAGTTGGTGACCTGGGAGGGCGAGTACTTCCGCGTCGACTCCGCCCGCATCTGGGACCTGCCGGACACGCCGGTCGAGATCGGCCTGGCGGTCTCGGGGGAGAAGTCGATCGCCCGCTTCGCGCCGATCGGCGACCACCTCATCACGACCGAGCCCGACGCCGAGCTGATCTCGCAGTGGACCGCGGTCCGCGGTGCGGACGCCGCCCCCTCGCGCACGATCGGCCAGATCCCGATCTGCTGGGCGCCGGACAAGGAGCAGGGAGTGGCGCTGGCCCACGAGCAGTTCCGCTGGTTCGCCGGCGGCTGGGCGGTCAACTCCGATCTGCCGACCCCCGCCGGCTTCGCCGGAGCGAGCCAGTTCGTGCGCCCGGAGGACGTCGCCGAGCAGATCGCCTGCGGCCCCGATCTCGACGAGCTCGCCCAGAGCTTCGTGCCCTACATCGAGGCGGGCTTCACCGACATCGCCCTCGTCCAGGTCGGCGACGAGCTGCAGCAGCGGTTCCTCGACGAGGCGGCGGAGGGGCTCCTGGAGCGCCTGCGCGCACTCGCCCCCTGAGGCCGCTGGCGGGTCGCGCGGTCAGAATCCGCGGAGGCGCTCGATGTCGCGCCGGTCGCGCTTGGTCGGGCGGCCCGCTCCGCGGTCACGGACGATCACGCCCGGCGCGGACTCCCGGGGTGGCGGCGGGGGTGTCCGGTCCTCCATGCACTCGGCGGCCACCGGCGCACCGACCCGCTTGACCACGAGTCCGCGGACGATCAGCTCCCGGTCGAAGCCGCCGATCCGGGCGCGGACCTCGTCGCCGACGCGCACGGTCTGCGCCGCCTTGGCCCGCTCGCCGTTGACGCGGATGTGGCCGGCCCGAGCCGCGGTCGTCGCGGCGGAGCGCGTCTTGTAGATGCGCACCGCCCAGAGCCACGCGTCCACCCGCACGGCACCGGTCACCGGGATCTGCATCCCCCCAGTCTACGAACGGCGCCCGCTCGCCACCCACCCCGCGGTCCTACACTGGCCGCCGACAAGGAGGTTCCCATGAACCGAGACGACAGCATCTACACCGGAGCGGACGACGCGCTGCGGAGCGGCGACGACCGCATGGTCGCGGCGAACGACAGCTCCGGAGCCGGCGGAACCCGCGGCGACGTCGGCATGAGCACGACGAGCGGCGAGGGCACCGGGGTCCCCACCCGCGGCGCGCCTCCGCAGAGCGGATCCCCGTCCGAGCTGCGCCCCACCGGCTTCCCGCACGCGGGCCTGGAGTTCTCGCTCGTCCCGTCCGGGCACGAGGAGTGGCGGATCGAGCACCCGGGCGGTCGCACCGTCGGCGTCCTCGCCGTCATCTCGCACGCGGGCGAGGAGTCGGAGGCCGTGTTCGTCACGCGCCGCGTCGGCTCCGAGGACGCCGTGGCCGAGGGCACCGACTGGCGCGGCATCGTCTCGGCCGTGATCAACGACGAGGCGGCGGACGAGCGCGATCCGGTGCAGCTCGACCCCACCGTCGAGCACGTCCGCGGCGGACTGATCAGCCGCGGCCCCGCGGACGTCGACGGCCTCTCCTGAGCCCTCTCTCCTCCGGGACGCCGTCCGCGCTCGGCGCGGGGCGTCCCACGGGGAGGATCGGAGTCTCAGCGGGCGAGCAGCGCGGCGTTGATCCGGGCCGAGAGGTCGGCGTCGACGCGGCGGTCGGTCCCGTCGACGGCGCGGACGGGAGCGGCGTTGCGCGCGCTCGAGACCAGCCACGCCGCGTCCGCCGCCTCCAGATCGCCCGAGCGCAGCGGACGCACCGCCCTCCCGAGGCCGAGGCCCGGCGCGAGCGCGAACAGGTCGGCCTGCGTGGTGCCGGGCAGCAGCCCGAGGCTCGGCGGAGGAGTCACGAGCTCCCCGCCCTTCAGTAGCACGAGGTTCGAGGTCGGCCCCTCGAGCAGGTAGCCGTCGCTCGACACGAACAGGGCGTCGTCGGCACCGCGCCGGGCGGCCTCCCGCGCGGCCGCACGGTTCACCGCGTACGAGAGCGTCTTCGCGCCGGCGAGCAGCCAGGGGGACGTCGACTGCACGTCCGAGCGCAGCCCGCGGTCCAGGAGCGCCACGCGCACGCCGTCGCGGCGGGCCGGGCCGAAGTCCGGGCTGGTCTGGACGAAGACGACGCCGGTGGGCCGCCCGCCGCCCTCGACGCCGCGGGTCAGGATCGTCTTCACCATCGCCTCGGCGACGGGCGGGTGCGCGGCCACCGCCGCTCCGATCGCCTCGAGCCAGGCGGGCCGGTCCGGCCGGGGCAGGTCGAGCATCCGGGCCGAGCGCTCGAAGCGGTCCAGGTGCGCGTCGAGCGCCTGCAGCCGTCCGTCGACCAGGTTGATCGTCTCGAACACGCCGTCGCCGCGGGTGAAGCCGAGGTCGGTGACGTCCAGATCGCCGCGCCCGCTCGGATCGATGCGGTGCGCGGGTCCTCCCGGCGAGTGCGCCTCGGCGTCGAGGGAGGGTCGGTCGAGGACGACGAGGGTCTCAGCGGGCATGGGCGGTGCGGTCCTTCCGGGAGCGGCGGCGGGGGGAGAAGCGGAGCAGCGCGATCGTCAGCAGGGCGCCGATCAGGGAGCCGCTGCCGTTCGAGATGAGGTCCTGCACGTCGGAGACGCGGGTCGGCAGCCACAGCAGCTGCGCTGTCTCGACGGCCGCCGACACGGCGAGCCCGATGACGGCGGCCCACAGGCGGCGACCCGCCGGCAGCTGCGCGGCGATCAGCGCACCGAGCGGCACGAAGAGCAGCACGTTCGCGGTGAACTCCGCCACGTCGAAGTCGAACCAGCCGGTGAGCGGCGTGGAGGCGAGGAAGGCGATGATCCCGCGGATCAGCGCGTTGGGCTCCCCGGCCGGGTAGGGCGCGGGCGTCAGCGTGATCAGGGCGATCAGCGCGAGCCAGGCGAGCGTCGCGAGGCGGAGGGGTCTCGAGCGGCGCATCGTCCGATTCTGCCAGCCCGTCGGGGTCGGGCGCGGCGGGCGCGGTGTGGGAGGCTGGAGGGCATGACCAGCGAGGACCCCGGCGCGGACGCCGTGCTCCCGCGCCACCCCTTCGACGCGTCGCTCGGCGACGGCTGGGTCGAGATCGGCGACGGACGCCGCTTCTGGGGGCGCTTCGGCGCCGCCGGCCTCCTCCTGCGCGATCCGTCGAGACGCGTCCTGCTCCAGCACCGCGTCAGCTGGAGCCACTTCGGCGACACCTGGGGGCTGCCCGGCGGCGCCCGTCACCCCGAGGAGACGGCCTTCGAGGCGGCCCTCCGGGAGTCGGAGGAGGAGGCGGGCGTCCCCGCCGACCTGATCCTGCCCGTGCTCTCCAGCGTCGTCGTGATCGGACCGTGGAGCTACTCCACCGTCCTGGCCGAGTCCCGCGAGCACTTCACTCCCCGCATCAGCGACGCCGAGAGCACCGAGCTGCGCTGGGTCGCCCCCGACGAGGTCGACTCCCTGCCGCTGCACCCGGGCTTCGGAGCGGCCTGGCCGGGTCTGCGCGCGCTCGGCTCCTCGATCCCGGTGCTCGTCGTGGACGCCGCCAACGTGGTCGGCTCACGCCCCGACGGCTGGTGGCGCGACCGCGCCGGCGCCGCGGAGCGCCTCCTCGCCTCCCTGGCCCGCCTCGCGGAGGCCGGCGTCCCCGGCCGTCTCCTGGGGATCGACGCCGACACGGTCTGGCCGCGCATCGCCGTGGTGCTCGAGGGAGTGGCGCGCGCCGCCCGCCCGGAGGCGGGCGCTCTCACGGAGCGGCTCACGGTCCACTCGGCCGACGGCTCGGGCGACGACGCGATCGTCGAGCTGGTCGGCGCGCTCGAGACCGCGGTCGTCGTCACGGCCGACCGGGGACTGGCCGCCCGCGTCGAGGCGCTCGGGGCCGCCGTGGTCGGTCCGCGCTCGCTGCTCGACCTCCTCGATCCCGCCCGGGAATAGGCCGCGGGGGCACCCGGTTGCATCCCCCATGGCTACGACTGCGATGACCCTCGACTCCCACGACCAGACGATCGCCGACGGCATCGTCCTCATCGACTTCTGGGCCGACTGGTGCGGCCCGTGCAAGCAGTTCGCTCCGGTCTTCGAGGCCACGAGCGAGAAGAACGCCGACATCACCTTCGCGAAGGTCGACACGGAGGACCAGCAGCAGCTCGCCGCGAGCTACGGCATCTCCTCCATCCCCACCCTCGTGGTGTACCGCGACGGGATCCCGCTGATGGCTCAGCCCGGCGCCCTGCCCGCCCCCGCGCTCGACAACCTGATCGAGCAGGTCCGCGGCCTCGACATGGTCGAGGTGCGCCGTCAGTACGAGGAGGCGAAGGCCGCTCAGGAGGCCGGCGTCGCCCCGCAGGCCTGATCCGCCCGGCGCCTCGACCCGCTCCGCAGGCGGGAGGCGCCCGCAGACGCACGAGAACCCCCGGCAGCCGTGAGGCCGCCGGGGGTTCCGTCGTTCCGAGCCGGGATCAGCCGGTGTTCTGCAGACCCGCCGCGACTCCGTTGACCGCGAGCAGGAGCAGCCGCTGGTTCTGCTCCGTCCCGGATCCGCCCGGGTCGGTGCGGAGCGCCTTCAGTGCGCGCAGCTGCAGGAGCGAGAGCGCGTTGACGTACGGGGTGCGCAGGCGCACGGCACGGCCGAGCACGCGGTGGCCCGTGAGCAGGCTCTCCTCGCCGGTGATCGAGAGCACCCACCGGCGGGTGAGCGCCATCTCGTCGAGCACGAGTCCGGCGAGGTCGTCGCGGGAGTCGAGGGCGAGGTAGCGGCGGGCGATGCCCTCGTCGGTCTTCGCGAGCGACATCTCGACGTTGTCGACCATCGTCGTGAACAGCGGCCAGGAGGCGTAGGCCTCGCGGAGCAGGTCGAGGTCGCCGACGGCCTCGAGCGCGCTGCCAAGCCCGAACCAGCCGGTCAGGTTGACGCGGGCCTGGGTCCAGGCGAAGACCCACGGGATCGCTCGCAGGTCCTCGAGCGACTCGACCGAGAGGCCGCGGCGGGCCGGACGCGAGCCGAGGGCGAGCAGGCCCACCTCCTCCTGCGGGGTGACCCGGGCGAACCACGGCGCGAAGCCGTCGGCCTTCACGAGCTCGAAGAAGCGGCGGCGCGACTCGCGGTCCATCGTCGCCGCCACCTCGGCGAAGCGCTCCGCGGCGCCCGCGTTGCGCTCGCCGACCGCGGGGGAGGAGGCGAGCAGCGTCGCTCCCGCCACCTGCTCGATGTGCCGGGTGGCGATGTCCGGGTTGCCGTAGCGGGCGAAGATGACCTCGCCCTGCTCCGTCAGCTTGAAGCGGCCGTCCACCGATCCGGGCGGCTGCGCGAGGACGGCCCGGTTGGCCGGCCCGCCGCCGCGGCCGAGCGCTCCGCCGCGCCCGTGGAACAGCGTGAGCACGATGCCCTCGTCGGCCGCCCACTGCGCGATGCGCGCCTGCGCGTCGTAGAGCGCGAGCGTCGCCGAGACCGGTCCGACGTCCTTCGACGAGTCGGAGTAGCCGAGCATCACCTCGAGCCGGTTGCCGGTGGCCGCGAGGCGCGCCTGCACCTGGGGGAGGCGGATCATCTCGGCGAGGATGTCGGTCGAGGCGTCGAGGTCGGCGAAGGTCTCGAAGAGCGGGACCGCGTCGATGATCGGCGGCTTGCCGTCGGTCGCCGCCTCGGCCAGTTCGAAGACCGTCCGCAGGTCGTCGGCCGACTGCGTGAAGGAGACGATGTACCGCCTCGCCGCGTCGGTGCCGAAGCGCTCCTGGACCTTCGCGATCGCCCGGAACACCGACAGGACCTCGAGGCCGCGCTCGTCGAGCTCCTCGCCGGCGCGGATCGCGGCGATCGTCTCGCGGTGCACCTTCGAGTGCTGGCGCACCTCGATCTCGGCGAGGTGGAAGCCGAAGGTCTCGAGCTGCCAGACGAAGTCCTGGAGGTCGCCGTAGGCGGCGCGGACGTCCTCGGCCTCGACCAGGGACTCCTGGAGGGTGCGCAGCTCGGCCAGCAGCTCGGCGGCGGCGGAGTAGGCCAGCGGCCCCTCGGACCGGGTCGCGGCCAGGCGCTCGGCCGCGAAGAGCAGGACGCGGCGGTGCGCCTCGTTGGGCGAGCGCTCGGCGATGTCGGCGGCGAGCTCGGGAGCCCGCTCGACGCAGGAGGCCCAGAGCGCCTCGACGGCGGCCGACGGGGGAGTGGTCGACGCGTCGAGGGTCAGCGCGCGGCCCACGCGGCGGGCGACCCGCTCGAGGCCCATGAGGACGTGCTCGGAGGCGATGTCCACCGCAGCGAGGGTCGTCTCGGCGGTGACGAAGGGATTGCCGTCGCGGTCGCCGCCGATCCAGGTGCCCAGGCGGACGAAGGCCGGTGCGACCGGAGCCCGGGTGCCCGAGCCCTCGCCGAGCAGAGCGTCGTCGAGGCGGCGGTAGACGCGGGGGAGCACCGAGAACAGCGACTCGTCGAAGACGCTCATCGCGGTGCGCACCTCGTCGAGGGGAGTGGGCTTGGACTCGCGCAGCGGAGCGGTGCGCCACAGCGTGTCGACCTCGGCCAGCAGCTTGCGGCGGATCTCCACCAGCACGACGCCGCCCATGCGCGGGTCGTCGCGCTGCTCGAGCAGGTCGCTGATGCGGCGGATGGTCGAGGCCACTGCGCGGCGGCGCGCCTCGGTCGGGTGCGCCGTGAGGACCGGGCGGAACTCCAGTCGGGACAGGCGCGCGAACGCCTCGTCCTCCCCGAGCTCCCCGGTCAGCCGGCGCATCGAGGCGAGGATCGAGTCCTCGGGCGACTGCGCGCCGGCGTCGGCCTCGCGCCGGCGCAGCACGCGGACGCGGTGGAACTCCTCCGCCACGTTGACGAGGTGGAAGTAGCAGGTGAACGCCCGGGCGACCTCCTCGGCGCGCTCGAGCGTGAGCGAGGCGACGAACTCCTCCGCCTCCGCGGTCCCGGCGGCGTCGCCGCTGTCGTAGGCGCTGATCGTGAGCGCGCGCAGGCGCTCCACGTCCTCGTAGAGGGAGGGCTCGCCCGACTCGCGGAGCACCTGGCCGAGCAGCTCGCCCAGCAGGTGGACGTCGGCGCGGATCCTCTCGTCGAGCGGAGGCGCGGTCGTCCCGTCGGCGGAGGAGGGGGCGGTGGCGGAGGCGGGTGCTGCGGTCGCGGCGGACGCGTCGGAGAACGGATGCACGGGAGAGACCTTAGCGGCGGTGCGTATCGAGCACATGACGCCTGCGTCACGATCCGAACTGGAATGATCGAGGGGTGACCGTGACAACCGCACCCCCCGCTCCCGCCGTCCAGACCGAGCAGGCGGCACCCCATGTCGTCGTGCTGTTCGGCGCCGTCGGCGACCTGGCCCGGCGCAAGCTCATCCCGGGGATGGCCCACCTCGCGCTCTCCTCCCTCGCACCGGACCTGCAGATCGTCGGCACCTCGCTCGAGGAGCACGACGACGCCTCGTTCCGCGCCTTCGCGAAGCTGGCCTACGACGAGTTCGGGAGCCGCTCCCTGACGCCGGCGCAGTGGGACGAGTTCGCGTCCAAGCTCCGCTACGTCCCGCAGTCCGCCGGTCCGGCCGCGCTGGCCGCCGCCGTGACCGACGCCGAGGCGGTCCTCGGCCCGGACGTGAGCCGGCTGCACTACCTCAGCGTCCCGCCCAGGGCAGCTCTCTCCGTCGTGCGGATGCTCGCCGAGGCCGGGCTGGTCGAGCGCTCGCGGATCATCATGGAGAAGCCGTTCGGCGTCGACCTCGAGAGCGCGGTCGTCCTCAACGCGGAGCTCCACGAGACCTTCAGCGAGGAGCAGATCTTCCGGATCGACCACTTCCTCGGCAAGGAGCCGGCGCAGAACATCCTCGCCTTCCGCTTCGCCAACGGCCTCTTCGAGCCCATCTGGAACCGCAACTTCATCGATCACGTCCAGATCGACATCCCCGAGCGCCTCACGCTCGACCGTCGCGCCGAGTTCTACGAGTCCACCGGCGCGTACAAGGACATGGTCGTCACCCACCTCTTCCAGGTGCTGGCGTTCATGGCGATGGAGCCGCCGACCGCGCTGGAGCCCCAGGCCATCAGCGAGGAGAAGAACAAGGTCTTCCGCTCGATGCGTCCGCTGAACCCCGAGAACGTGGTGCGCGGCCAGTACATCGGCTACCGCGACGAGCCGGGCGTCGCCGCCGACTCCGAGACCGACACCTTCGTCGCGCTGAAGTGCGAGATCGACAACTGGCGCTGGGCGGGAGTGCCGTTCTACCTCCGCACCGGCAAGCGGATGGCCGAGGGTCAGCGCATCATCTCGATCGCGTTCCGCGAGCCCCCGAAGAGCATGTTCCCGCAGGGCTCCGGAGTCGGTGCCCACGGCCCGGACCACCTCACCTTCGACCTGGCGGACGCCTCGAAGGTCTCGCTCTCGTTCTACGGGAAGCGCCCCGGTCCCGGCATGCGGCTCGACAAGCTGAGCATGCAGTTCGCGCTCCAGGAGACCGACCGCGCGGGCGACGCGCTCGAGGCCTACGAGCGCCTGATCCTCGACGCGATGCGCGGAGACCACACGCTGTTCACCACCGCGGAGGGCATCGAGCGGCTCTGGGAGGTCTCCGCGCCGCTCCTGCAGGATCCGCCGCCCGTCCGTCTCTACGCGCCCGGCTCCTGGGGGCCGAACGCGATCCACCAGCTGATCGCGCCGCACGCCTGGCGCCTGCCGTTCGAGCGGGTCTGGCGCGACAAGCGCTGACCACGCCGCCGTGCGCCCCGCCTAGGCTGGGCGCATGGCGCGCACCGGTGAGGACCGGATCTGGACGGTCCCGAACGTCCTCAGCATGGTGCGTCTCGCGCTGGTGCCGGTGTTCCTCGTGCTCGTGGTCCTCGGCGAGGACGCGCTCGCGCTCCTGACCCTCGTCGTCTCGAGCCTCACCGACTACCTCGACGGCTGGATCGCGCGCCGCTTCGACCAGATGACGCGCCTCGGCCGCGTCCTCGATCCGGCCGCCGACCGCCTCTACATCTTCGCCACCGTCCTGGGCCTCGCGGCCCGCGGACTGGTGCCCTGGTGGCTGGTCGCCGTGCTGCTCGCCCGCGACCTGATGCTCGTGGTCCTGGCGGTCGTCCTGGCGAACAACGGCTACGGACCGCTTCCCGTGCACCACCTGGGGAAATTCGCGACCTTCTGCCTCTTCTACGCGCTCCCGCTGATCATGCTGGGGCAGGCGTTCCCGGCCCTCGCGCCCGCCTCGCTCCCCATCGCCTGGGCCTTCGCGCTGTGGGGCGCATTCCTCTACTGGTGGGCCGGGATCGTCTACGCCGTCCAGACGCGGGACCTCGTCCTGGGGGTCCGCACAGGTGCTCAGGGGTCCGACGAGGGTCACGATTCGGATACGCTGACCTGATAGGAGGTACGTCTTGGTCGAGCCCGTCGGTGGAGCATCATCCGCCCAGCACAATTCCGTTCCCGGTGAGCCGTCGACGGAGACGACTCTGACGTTCACCGACGACATCGGTGCCCAGCTCGCCGCTCTCGACAACCGCGCGTCCCGCGAGGAGGCCGAGGCCGTCGGGGCTCTGCCCTCGGGATCCGCGCTGCTGGTCGTGCGCCGCGGACCGAACACCGGCGCCCGCTTCCTCCTCGACACCGACTCCACGACGGTCGGCCGTCACCCCGACGCGGGCATCTTCCTCGACGACGTCACGGTCTCGCGCCGGCACGCCGAGTTCGTCCGCCGCGGCACGGCGTTCGAGGTCCACGACCTCGGCTCCCTGAACGGCACCTACTTCGACGGGGTCCGGATCGAGTCCGCGATCCTCACCGACGGCTCCGAGGTGCAGGTCGGCAAGTTCCGACTCACCTTCTACGCGTCCCGCGCCGACCTCGTCGCCGCTCCGGACGCGTGAGCCGTGGGCCGCTCCTCCGCGCGCGCCCTCCCCACCGGCTCCGCCGCTCTGCTGAGCATCGGGCAGGTGCTGGCCAGGCTGACCAGTGAGTTCCCGGACGTCACCCCGTCCAAGCTGCGCTTCCTCGAGGAGCAGGGGCTCGTCTCGCCGGCCCGCACCGACTCCGGCTACCGCAAGTTCTCGGGCTCCGACGTCGAGCGGCTCCGGATGATCCTCGCTCTGCAGCGCGACCACTACCTCCCCCTCAAGGTCATCCGCGGATACCTCGACGACATCGACGCCGGACGCGAGCCCGCCCTGCCGGCCGGTGTCGGGGGTCCGAGCGCCTCGCTCCTCGGCCCCGCCACGCGGTTGACCCGCGAGGGCCTCGCGGCCGAGTCCGGTGCCACGCCCGCTCTCGTCCAGGAGGCCATCGCCGCCGGGCTCGTGCGGGGCGGCGACGTGTTCGGGGACGAGGCCGTGACGACGCTCAAGGCGCTCGTCGACCTCGGCCGATCCGGTATCGAGCCCCGCCATCTCCGACCGCTCCGCGTCGCCGTCGAGCGCGAGATGTCGCTCATCGAGAGCGTCGTCGCCTCCAGCGCCCGCCGCGGGGAGGCGTCCGGCTCCGCCGGCGCTGCCGAGAACGCGGTGGGGCTCGCGACCCAGCTGGGCACGATCCGCGGGGCGATGGTGCGCAGCGCCCTCTCGCGGATCGCCCGCTCGTGAGGGCCGCGCCGCCGGCCGTCGGGCGGCCCGTGCGACACGCCGCGGCGCCGAGGCCGATGTCGTTTACTCGGCCTGCGCCGGTCGGTACGGTAGGGAGCGCGTTCGGAGGATCCGGCGTCCGGATCCGAGAGGCACAGGGATGAGAGAAGTCAGCCGCGACGTCAGCGGCCAGCGCGACCTCGTCCTGTTCACCGACGGACTGCCCGAGCTTGACGCCGACGCGGGCTACCGCGGGGCCGTCGCGGCGCGCGCCGCGGGGATCACCTACCGGCAGCTCGACTACTGGGCGCGGACCGAGCTCGTCGAGCCCACCGTGCGCGGCGCGTCCGGCTCCGGAACGCAGCGCCTCTACGGCTTCCGCGACATCCTCGTGCTGAAGCTGGTCAAGCGCCTGCTCGACACCGGGATCTCGCTCCAGCAGATCCGCACGGCGGTCAACCAGCTCCGCGAGTCCGGGGTCGACGACCTCGCCCAGACGACCCTGATGAGCGACGGCGCGAGCGTCTACCTCTGCACCTCGAACGACGAGGTCATCGACCTGCTCAGCCGCGGCCAGGGCGTCTTCGGCATCGCCGTCGGCAAGGTCCTCCGCGAAGTCGAGTCGAGCCTCGTCGAGCTCGACCATCAGTCGGTCGACCCGGGCGACGAGCTCGCCCAGCGCCGCGCCTCCCGCCGCGTCGGCTGACCGCCCACCCCTCGCGGGTCGGCCGCGGCCCCGGGGACTCCGGGGTCTCCTCCGCGCGCTCAGCTGATCAGGAGCGGACCTGCCTGCAGCCGTGCTGAGCGGGCAACGGGCGGCACCAGAGTCTCACCGAGCTGGTCGAATGGCGGGCCCCGCCCGCGTGATCCGTCCGCCGGACGCGAGCTCCCCGCCGATCACGCCCGCTAGCATGCGGGTCCGATGACGGGCTCCGTCCGTGTCCCGCCCTGCGGATCCGACGATGGGCTCCGCCCGCGCATCGAGAGTCCGCGCTGAACTCCGACGCCGAGCGTCCGCCGGCGCCGTCCCTGGCACTCCTCGGGCACCGAACATCGCCCGCGTCCCGAGACCTCGAGCCGGAGAAGTCCGGCGGACCCGCCGGCCCTAGGTCGCGGCGGGGACCTGCTCGCCGATGCGACCGGTGCGGATCACGCGGTCGAGCAGCAGGTCGAAGTTGTGCGCCATCTCCTGAGCGCTCTCCCCGGGCCAGACATGCACGGGCTTCGCCGCGCCCTGCGCCTGCTGGAGGGAGGTGCGCTCCGGGAGCTGCGGGCTGAGCACGAGCGGTCCGAACATGTCGCGCAGCTCCTTGATCCGGAACTGGTGCTCCAGCGACTGGACGCGGGCGCGATTGACGATGATGCCCAGCGGCTGGAGGCGCGGACTGAGTCCGCGGCGGATCTCCTCGATCGCCCGGAGCGCTCGGTCGGCGGCGGCCACCGAGAACAGGCCCGGCTCCGTGACGACGGCGACGCGGTCGCTCGCGGCCCACGCCGTGCGGGTCAGGGCGTTGAGCGAGGGGGCGCAGTCGATCAGCACGAGGTCGTAGTCGGCCTCGACGCTCGCGAGGGCCTCCTCGAGCTTCCAAATGTCGCGGATGCTGGGGTGCGGCCCGTCGAAGTTGATCGCGGAGGGGCTGCCGATCAGCACGTCGATCGTGCCGTGGTGCTCCTTGGTCCAGCCGGAGGGGGCGATCGCCGAGCGGACGATCTTCTCCTTCGGCGACGTCAGGACGTCGGCGATGTTGAGGTGGCCGGCGACGTTGATGTCCATTCCGGTCGACACGTCGGACTGGGGATCGAGGTCGACGACCAGCGTTCGCAGGCCCTTCGAGAACGCCGCGGATGCAAGGCCGAGCGTCACCGTGGTCTTGCCGACGCCGCCCTTGAGGGAGCTCACGCTGAGTACATGCATGGCTGACTACTTTACGTTCCTCCGGGCGGCAGAACCTAACCGTTCGCTGCACGCGCCGTCTGCGCCGCCTCCGGAAGCGGGCCGCACTAGCAGTCGGAGCGCGCTCCGACCAAGCCGCCCGGCGCGATCCGGGCCCGCCGGTACACTCGTCCTGAGCGGAAGGAGGCTCGTTCGCATGGATGAGCGCAACGACGAACAGCCCGACACCGGCACCGGTCCCACGCCGCGGACCGCCATGGACGCGGCTCGGGAATCGGGTCAGTACTCCCCGCGAGCGAGCGACACCGCTCCGACCCTCCTGCCCGACGGCGTGCGGATCACCCCGCCCGGCCCGCGGCGCCGCTCCACCGCCCCCGCTCCGGTCGAGGACGAGGACGCGATCGACGTCGGCCGCCTCGGCCTGCCGCCCTCGCGCTCGCACGCTCTCGTGCCCCCGGAGCCGAGTCCTGCTCCGACCCCCTCACCGGCTCCCGCTCACCCGTCCGGCGCGAACGGACCGGTCTCGGCGGGGATCCCCGCCCGAGCGGAGTCCGCCGAGAAGCCCGCGGCGTCCGAGTCCGCGGGGGAGCCCGCCGCCGTCCCCACGCGCCGCGACCGCCTCCGCGCCGAGTCCTCGAGCGCCGCTCCCGCCCCGTCCGCGCCGAGCGCCGCCGTCCCCGAGTCGGCGTCGATGCTCACCCCGGACAGGCTCCTGGAGGTCAACCGCAAGACCCGTCCCGCTCCCACGGGCGGCTGGCACCGCTTCCTCTACGGCCTGACCTTCCACACGGTCAACCTCGGCGACTCCGCGAAGGTGAAGGCGTGGAAGGCGATGGACGAGCGGATCGGCCGGCAGTTCGAGGGCGGCACCCGCTTCGTCCCGGTCATGACCCGCAAGGGCGGCGTCGGCAAGACCACGGTCACGACGCTCCTGGGCATGGCCCTCGCCGACGCGCGCGAGGACCGCATCATCGCGGTCGACGCGAACCCCGACCGCGGCACCCTGGCCGAGCGCGTCCCCAAGCAGACGCGGGCGACCGTCCGCGACGTCGTGAACCGCGCGGCCGGCGTGACCGGGTTCACCGAGTTCTCGACGATGGTCTCCCGCGACGAGACCCGCCTCGACGTCCTCGCCTCCGACACCGACCCGCAGCTCTCCGAGGCCTTCGACGAGGACGACTACAACGTGGTCGCCGACCTGGTCGAGCGCTTCTACTCGATCATGCTCACCGACTGCGGCACGGGCATCGTGCACTCGGTGATGCGGCCCACGCTGCAGCGCGCCGACACGGTGGTGATCGTCTCGGGCGGCAGCGTCGACGAGGCCCGCCTGGCCTCCGAGACCCTCACCTGGCTGGACGCGAACGGCTACGGCGCCCTGGTGCGCAACGCGGTCGTCGCGCTCAACACGGCGACGCAGGGCACGAGCCTGGTGAAGCTGGAGGAGATCGAGTCGCACTTCCGCTCCCGCGTCCGCGACATCGTCCGGATCCCCTACGACCCGGTGCTCGCCGCCGGCTCCGTGGTGAAGTGGGAGCAGCTGCGCGAGGGCACGAAGGACGCCGCGCGCCTGCTCGCCGCGCTCGTGGTCGAGGGCATGCCGGTCCGACGTGTCTGAGCCCCGGGCTTCCGGGGCGGCGTCCGCCGCGCACCAGGACCGCACCGACGGGCCCGACGCGTCCACCGACGCCTTCGACCTGATCGTCATCGGGGCCGGCTCCGGCAACTCGATCGTCGGTCCGGAGTTCGACGGCCTGCGGGTCGCGATCCTCGACGACGGGGAGTGGTTCGGCGGCACCTGCCTCAACGCCGGCTGCATCCCGACCAAGATGTTCGTCCACGTCGCCGACGTGGTCACCGACGTCGACCAGGGCGGCCCGATCGGCGTCCACTCCCGCCTCCGCCGCCCCGAGTGGGCCGAGGTGCGCAACCGGGTGTTCGGCCGGATCGACGCGATCAGCGAGGGCGGTTTCGAGTACCGCGATCAGCGCTCCCCGAACGTGACCGTCCTCCGCGAGAGCTTCGGCTTCGAGTCGCTCGGAGACGGCGACCGCCCGCACGTCCTCGTCAGCGCCAGCGGTGCCCGCATCAGTGCGCCGCAGGTGGTCGTGGCCGCCGGTTCGCGGCCCAGGCCGCTCCTCGCCGCGTACGAGCCGGACCCCCGCATCCAGGACTCCTCCTCCGTCATGCGGCTCGACGAGCTCCCCGAGCGGATGCTGATCCTCGGCGGCGGCGCGGTAGCCGTCGAGTTCGCCCACGTCTTCTCCTCCTTCGGCACGGCCGTGACCGTCGCCGTCCGCGGCGACCGCCTCCTCCGCGCCCTCGACGAGGACGTCTCGCGCCGGTTCACCGGGATCGCCGCCGAGCGGTACACGGTGCTCACCGGAGTGAGCGCCGAGAGCGTCGACGCCCGCCCTGACGGGCTCCGCGTCGCCCTCAGCGACGGCACGACGGTCGAGACCGACCTGCTCCTCGTCGCCCTCGGCCGCGACCCCAACAGCGACACGGTCGCCGCCGCCTCCGTCGGGATCGATCTGCACGAGGACGGCCGGATCAGCGTCGACCCCGAGCAGCGCGTCCTCTCCGGCGGACGCCCCGTGCCCGGCCTCTTCGCCCTCGGCGACGTGTCGTCCCGCTGGCAGCTCAAGCACGTCGCCAACCACGAGGCGCGCCTCGTGGCGCACAACCTCCTGCACCCGGGCGAGATGCTCTCCGACACCCTCTCGCCGGTGCCCGGCGCGATCTTCGCCCACCCGCAGATCGCCCACTTCGGGCTCACCGCGGCCGAAGCGCGGGACCAGGGCCTGGACGTCGTCACCGTCACCCAGGAGTACGGCTCCACCGCCTTCGGCTGGGCGCTCGAGGACGACTCCAGCGCCTGCCTCCTGGTCGTCGGACTCGACGGCGCCCTCCTCGGCGCGCACATCATCGGGCCGCAGGCCAGTATCCTCATTCAGCCGCTCGTCCAGGCCGCCAGCGCCGGCACCGGCATCCGCGGACTCGCCCGCAGCCAGTACTGGCCGCACCCCGCAGCGAGCGAAGTCGTCGAGAACGCCCTCCTGAGCGCGGAGGAGGCCCTGAGGGAGCGCACCACATGACCGAACGCCAGATCCGCATCTTCGGGGACCCGGTGCTGAAGACCCCGTCCACGACCATCGAGACGGTCGACGCCGGCGTCCGCGGCCTCGTCGAGGACCTCGTCGACAGCGTCCGCCCGCCCGGACGCGCCGGCGTCGCAGCCCCCCAGATCGGCGTCAACCTCCGCGCCTTCAGCTACAACGTCGACGGCGTCATCGGCTACATCCTCAACCCCGAGATCATCGAGCTCAGCGGAGACCCGCAACCGGTCGACGAGGGCTGCCTCTCCGTCCCGAACCTCTGGTACCCCGCGATCCGCTACCCGCACGCGAAGGTCCGCGGCACCGACCTCGACGGCAACGAGATCGTCCTCGAAGGCGACGGCCTCATGGCCCAGGCCCTCCAGCACGAATGCGACCACCTCGACGGACGCCTCTACCTCGACCGCCTCTCCCAGGACGACCGCCGCGCCGCCATGAAGGCCGTCCGGGAATCCGACTGGTTCTGAGTTGGATTCCGAGCCGGTCCTTGCCCGGCTCGGCGCGGTCGGCTTTTCGAGGTGGGCGCGTTCGGTGGAGCGTCCTGCGTTCCGCCGACGGGAAAGCGCTGGGACGCGCTTTCCCGGATACGGCTGTGTCGAGGGGGGGGGCCGGTCCCTGCCCGGCCCGGCGCGGTCGGCTCAGCGAGGTGGGGGCGTTCCGTGGAGCGTCGTGCGTTCCGCCGACGGTGAAGCGCTGGCACGCGCTTCACCGGATACGGCTGCGTTGAGGGGGGAGCCGGTCCCTGCCCGGCTCGGCGCGGTCGGCTCAGCGAGGTGGGGGCGTTCCGTAGAGCGTCGTGCGTTCCGCCGACGGGAAAGCGCTGGGACGCGCTTTCCCGGATACGGCTGTGTGAGGGGGAGCCGGTCCTTTCCCGGCTCGGCGCGGTCTGCATCGCGACGTGGGCGCGACGAGGAGAGCGTCGGGCGTTTGGCCGACGGGATAGAGCTGGGCGCGCTGTCCCGGAGGCGGCTGCGATCGGGACGGCCTGCTGGTGACGCGGGGAGAGCGCGGGGTCAGCGGAGGGAGATGCCCTCGGTGGCGGGGGCGGCGGAGTAGACGGCGGCGATGGTGTCGGCGAAGTCGGCGAGGATGACGTTCCGCTTGATGCTCATCTTCGGAGTCAGGTGACCGCTCGCCTCCGTGAACTCGGTCGGGAGGATCACGAACTTCCGGATCGACTCTGCACGGGAGACGCGTTCGTTCGCCGCGTCGACGGCCCGCTGCACCTCGGCCAGAACGACCGGGTTCACGGCCGCGTCCTCGAGTGAGAGGCCCTTGTCCTGCCCGTTGTTCGCGAGCCACGTCGGCAGCATCTCGGAGTCGAGCGTGACCAGAGCGGCGATGAACGGGCGCTGATCGCCGACGACGACGACCTGGCCGACCAGCGGGTTCGCGCGGATCGGATCCTCCAGCGCCGCCGGAGCGACGTTCTTGCCGCCGGCGGTGACGATGATCTCCTTCTTCCGCCCGGTGACGCGCAGGTACCCGTCCTCGTCCAGAGTTCCGAGGTCGCCCGTGCGGAACCACTCGCCGTCGAACGACTCGGCCGTCGCCGCCTCGTTGTTCCAGTAGCCGCCGAAGACGTCGATGCCGCGCACCTGGATCTCGCCGTCGCCCGCGATCCGGATCGAGACGCCGGGCATCGCCGGGCCCACCGAGCCGATCTTGAAACGCTCGGTGCGGTTGACCGTGGCGGGCGCCGTCGTCTCCGTGAGGCCGTAGCCCTCGAGGATCTTGATGCCGAGGCTGTGGAAGAAGTGCCCGAGCCGGTCTCCCAGCGGCGCCGAGCCGGACACGGCGAAGCGGACGTTCCCGCCCATGGCGGTGCGCAGCTTCGAGTACACGAGCCGGTCGAAGAGGAGGAACTGCAGCTTCAGCGCAAGCGGCACCGAGCCCGCCTCGAGCGCCATCGAGTGGGCGACGGCGACGTCGGCCGCGCGGCGGAAGATCTTCCCCTTCCCCCCGGCCTCGGCCTTCTGCTCCGCGGAGTTGTAGACCTTCTCGAACACGCGCGGCACGGCCAGGAGGAACGTCGGCTTGAAGGACGCGAGCGAGGGGAGCAGCTGCCTGGTGTCGGCCTGGTGCCCCACCTTCACCCCGCCGTGCACGCAGAGGATCGCGATGAAGCGGGCGAACACGTGCGCCGTGGTGATGAACAGCAGCGTCGACGCGCCGGGCTGGTGGATCAGCTCCGTCAGGGCGACCGCCGAGTTGCGGCTGAGCTCGACGAAGTTCGAGTGCCGGATGATGCAGCCCTTGGGGCGGCCGGTGGAGCCGGAGGTGTAGATGATCGTCGCGATGTCGGTGCCGGTCGCCAGCGAGCGGCGGCGCTCGATCTCGGCGTCCGGCACGTCGACGCCGCGCGCGACGAGCTTGTCCAGATCGCCCAGCCCGATCTGCCAGGCGAGTCGGACCTCGGGAAGGTCGGCGCGGATCTCGTCGAAGCGGGCGAAGTGCTCGGGAGTCTCGACGATCACGGCGTGCGCGCCGGAGTCGGTGAGGTTCCACTGCACCTGCGCGGGGGAGGAGGTCTCGTACACCGGGACGAGGATCCCGCCGGCGAACCAGACGGCGAAGTCGATCAGCGTCCACTCGTAGCGCGTCTTGCAGATCAGCCCGACCTTCTCGCCCGGCTCGAGGCCGGCGGCGACGAAGCCCTTCGCGAGGGCCGTGACCTGGTCGAGGAACTCCTGCGCCGTCACATCGCGCCAGCCGTCGCCGTCGGGCAGCGCGAAGAGCGGGCGATCGGGCGTCTCGCGGACGCGGTCCAGCAGGAGGGCGGTCGTGTTGGCCTGGGGATCGGCCGGAACCACCAGGGGGGAATCGAACTGGTCCACGGCAACTCCTTCGGTACCTGAATGAACGTCGTCTCCACCCTACCGGCGCGGCGCAAGCTGTGGATCCGTTCAGGGTAACGATCCAGGGGTGGCTCCGCGAGGAGGGCCGACACGCGTCGCCGGGTCTCGCCGCTGAGCCGCATCGGAGCGCTCGCGGTCACTACACTCGTCCTGGCCGCCGCTCAGGGCGGCCCGCCGACGCTGCCGCGCCGGTGGCGACGGGAAGGCGGTTCGCGTGCACGCGATCGGGATCGACATCGGCGGCACGAAGATCGCCGGAGCCCTGGTCGACGAGTTCGGGGGGATCCTCCGCGAGGACCGTCGGCCCACTCCTGCCGGGCACCCCGAGCTGATCGTCGACGTCGTGGTCGAGATGGTCGAGCATCTGCGCTCCGGCCTGCTCCCGGGAGACGTCTCCGCGGTCGGAGTCGCCGCCGCCGGCTTCATCGACGCCTCGCAGTCGATCGTCTACTACGCCCCGAACATCAACTGGCGCAACGAGCCCTTCCGCGAGAAGCTCTCGGCCCGCATCGACCTGCCGATCATCATCGAGAACGATGCGAACGCCGCCGGCTGGGCCGAGTTCCGCTACGGCTCGGGCCGCCTCGTCAGCGACATGCTGATGCTCACCATCGGCACCGGAGTGGGTGGCGCGATCGTCATCAACGACCGGCTCCTGCGCGGCGGCTTCGGCGCCGCGGCCGAGATCGGGCACATGCGCGTCGTCCCCGGAGGCCTGCCCTGCGGCTGCGGCGCCCGCGGCTGCATCGAGCAGTACGGCTCGGGCCGCGCGCTCCAGCGCTTCGCCGGCGAGCTGGCCGACGCGGGCGGGATCGGCCAGGGCATCGCCGACGCCCGCGCCCGCAACGGCGGCGAGCTGAACGGCCACCTCATCTCCGAGCTGATCACCGCTGGCGACCTCGGCGCCCTCGCGGCGCTGCGACAGCTCGGCCACTGGCTGGGCGAGGCGGCGGCCAGCCTGAGCGCCGTCCTCGACCCGCAGATGTTCGTCATCGGCGGCGGAGTGGCGCAGGCGGGCGACCTCCTGCTGGACCCCATCCGCCAGGCCTACCTCGACAACCTCCCCGCCCGGGGCTACCACCCCGAGCCCGAGTTCCGCATCGCGGAGCTCGTCAATGACGCCGGAGTCGTGGGGGCCGCCGACCTGGCGCGCCTGCACGCGAGCTCCCTCTAGCGGCACCCGCCGCACCCGATCCGCCGCACCGCCGAGGAGCCCGATGTTCTACTGGTTCATGAAGCACATCGTCGCGGGCCCGCTCCTGAAGACGATCTTCCGGCCGTGGGTGGTCGGCGCCGACAAGGTGCCGCAGAACGGCGGCGTGATCCTCGCGAGCAACCACCTCTCCTTCATCGACTCCGTGATCCTCCCGCTGGTGATCGAGCGGAACATGGTCTTCCTCGCCAAGAGCGACTACTTCACCGGCAAGGGCCTCAAGGGCTGGGCGACGCGGACGTTCTTCACCGCCACGGGGATGCTGCCCATCGACCGCTCCGGTGGCAAGGCGTCGGAGGCCTCGCTCAACACGGGCCTCCGCGTCCTCGCGGGCGGCCACGCCCTGGGCATCTATCCCGAGGGCACGCGCAGCCCCGACGGCCGCATGTACCGCGGCCGCACCGGTGTCGCACGCATGGTCCTCGAGGCCCGCGTGCCCGTCATCCCGGTCGCCATGATCGACACCGCGCGCATCATGCCCATCGGCAAGCGCCTGCCGAAGCTGGGCCGCATCGGCATCGTCTTCGGGGAGCCGCTCGACTTCAGCCGCTTCGAGGGCATGGAGGGCGACCGGTTCATCCTCCGCTCGATCACCGACGAGATCATGTACGAGCTCCTCGCCCTGAGCGGCCAGGAGTACCTCGACGTCTACGCGACCTCGGTCAAGGAGAAGCGCGCGGCCCTCACCCGCTGAGCGCCCGCTCGACGCCGGGGGCCCCTCCCGGCCGAGCGCCCTGCCAGGCTATAAGCTCGTCAACCGCTGCCGTCCGTCCGGACGGCGGCCCTCCGCGCGCCGCTGGCGCCCGTCAGAACCGGGAACACCCTCGTGGTCATCGATCCGAACGAACCGTACGTCCTCGCCGCCCCCTCCGTGGTCGCCGGCCTGGACTATTGGCGCGAGCTCGAGATCAAGCAGCAGCCGCAGTGGCCCGATGCGGAGGCCGTGCGAGCGGCGTCCGCCGAGGTGGCCGCGCTCCCTCCGCTGGTGTTCGCCGGCGAGGTGGACCAGCTGCGCGAGCGTCTCGGAGCCGCGGCCCGCGGCGAGGCGTTCCTCCTGCAGGGCGGCGACTGCGCCGAGACCTTCGCCGGAGCGACCGCCGAGCAGATCCGCAACCGCGTCAAGACCGTGCTGCAGATGGCCGTCGTCCTGACCTACGGCGCGAGCATGCCCGTCATCAAGATGGGCCGGATGGCCGGCCAGTTCGCGAAGCCGCGCTCGAGCGACCTCGAGACCCGCGGCGACGTGACCCTGCCCGCCTACCGCGGCGACATCGTCAACGGCTACGACTTCACCCCGGAGTCGCGCGCCGCGGACCCGCGCCGCATCGTGCAGGGCTACCACACCGCCGCCTCGACGCTGAACCTCATCCGCGCCTTCACGCAGGGCGGATTCGCCGACCTGCGCCTCGTCCACTACTGGAACAAGGGCTTCACCGAGAACCCGCAGAACCAGCGCTACGAGCAGCTGGCCCGCGAGATCGACCGCGCGGTAAAGTTCATGGTGGCGTGCGGGGCCGACTTCGAGGGCATGAAGCGCACCGAGTTCTACACCGGCCACGAGGGCCTGCTGATGGACTACGAGCGCCCCATGACGCGCATCGACTCGCGGACCGGCACGCCGTACAACACCTCCAGCCACTTCATCTGGATCGGCGAGCGCACCCGCGAGCTCGACGGTGCGCACGTCGACTTCCTGTCGCGGGTGCGCAACCCGATCGGCGTGAAGCTCGGCCCGTCGACCACGCCCGAGACGATGCTCGAGCTGATCGACAAGCTCGACCCCGAGCGGGAGCCCGGTCGCCTCACCTTCATCACCCGCATGGGTGCCGGGAGGATCCGCGACGCCCTCCCGCCGCTGCTCGAGGCCGTCAAGCGGAGCGACGCCCTGCCGCTGTGGGTGACCGATCCGATGCACGGCAACGGGCTGACGACGCCGACCGGCTACAAGACCCGTCGCTTCGACGACGTGGTCGACGAGGTCAAGGGCTTCTTCGAGGCGCACCGCGCCGCGGGGACGCACCCCGGCGGCATCCACGTCGAGCTCACGGGCGACGACGTCACCGAGTGCCTCGGCGGCTCGGAGCACATCGACGAGGCGACGCTCGCCACCCGGTACGAGTCGGTCTGCGACCCGCGCCTCAACCACATGCAGTCGCTCGAGCTCGCGTTCCTCGTGGCGGAGGAGCTCCGGGGCCGCGCGATCTGATCCGACCCCGACCGCCGGTCGAGTCCTCGTTGAGGGGCTCGACCGGCGGCGTCAGGTCGTGATGGTGATCGACAGCTGGATCGTCGTGCCGCGCTGCACGAGATCGCCGGCCTTGTTGGACTGGTTCGTGACCTTGGTCAGCTCGTTCGGCGCCGCGTCGATCAGCGGGCCGAGCGTCGTCAGGGAGTAGCTCCACGACAGGTCCGCCGCCTCGAGGGCCGCCTTCGCCTCGTCGCGGTTCATCCCCACGACGTTCGGCACGGCGACGGGCTCGGGCCCCTTCGACACGATGACCGAGACGGTGTCGCCGGTCACGGCGGGCGCCTCCGGGTTCGCCTGCGTGAGGACGACGCCCGCGGCCACGGTGTCGCTCCAGTCCTCGCCGCTGCGGTCGAGGGCGAGACCGGCCGCCTCCGCCTTCGCCGTCGCGTCGTCGATCGAGAGGCCGACGACGTTCGGGATCGGTCCGAGGCTCACCACCATCGCGATGGTGCTGGTCTCGGACATCGTCTCGGGCAGCGCCGATCCGTCCGGCAGCGAGGCGGAGACGACCACACCGGCGTCGACGTCGGCGTCGAAGATCTTCGAGACGTCGCCGACGGTGAAGGAGCCTCCCGTCACCGCGGCGGCAGCGTCGGCCTCCGAGAGGCCGGCGAGAGACGGGACCGGCAGCTGGCGCGGCCCGCTCGAGACGGTCAGCGTGATGACGGAGCCCTTGTGCACCCCCTGCCCGCCGGGCGGATCGGAGCTCACCACCGTCCCCGCGGGCACGGTGAGGTCGGGCGTCTCCTGCGGCTGCACCTCGAAGCCCTGCGCCTGCAGCTGGGCCGTCGCGTCCTGCTGCGACTGGCTGACGACGTCCGGGATCGACACGATCGCGCCGGGTCCCTCGCCGAACCACCAGGCCGTCCCGCCGCCGATGAGCGCCAGGAGGAGCACGACCACCGTGAGCAGGACGCCGCGACGCCGTCGGACGCGGCGCCTGCTCGCGAGCCGGGCGACGGTGTCGTCGTCCTCGTCGACCACGAGTACCGCTCCGGGCGCCGGCGCCGGGTCGAAGACCGAGGTCTGCCCGGGCTCCGCCGGATCGAAGACGGCCGTCGCGGGCGCCGGATCGGCGACCGGCGCCGGGAGCGGGGTGACCGCCTGCGTGTCGCCGCGGCGGTCGCTCGGTGTGATGCCCATGAGCCGCTCGGCCTCGAGCAGCTGCGCGAGCATGACACCGGCGTCGCGGGGCCGCATGTCCGGGTCGCGCTCGGTCGCCCAGAGGACGAGCTCGTCGAGCGAGGTGGGGACGGAGGCGACCGTCGCGCTGGGGTACGGGACGGAGTCGTTCGCGTGCTGGTACGCGATCTGCATCGGCTGCTCGCCCGTGAAGGGCTGCTCTCCGGTGAGCATCTCGTAGATCATGATCCCGATGGCGTAGATGTCGCTGCGGGTGTCGGCGGTGCCCCGCGTGACCAGCTCGGGGGAGAGGTAGGCGATCGTGCCGAGGAGGGCCTGACCGGAGGCGGTGTTGGCGGAGGCGGCGCGCGCGAGGCCGAAGTCGCCGATCTTGATCCGGCCGTCGTCGGCGAGGAGCACGTTCTCGGGCTTGAGGTCGCGGTGGAGGATCCCGGCGCGGTGCGCGGCGGCGAGACCCGAGAGCACGGAGTGCATGATGTCGACGACCTGCTGGGCGGTCAGCCGGCCGCGCTCCTTGAGCAGGTCGCGCAGGGTGATCCCGGGGAGGTACTCCATCACCAGGTAGGCCATGTCCGAGTCCTGGCCCTGGTCGAAGACGCTGACCACGTTCGGGTGGGCGAGACGGGCGGCGGAGCGTGCCTCCTGGACGAAGCGGCTCTTGAACGTCGCGTCGTCGGAGAGGTGGCCGTGCATGACCTTCATCGCCACGCGGCGCTCGAGGCGCTGATCGTGCGCGAGGTAGACCGTCGCCATGCCGCCGCGGGCGATCCTCGAGCGCACCTCGTACCGGCCGTCGACGAGACGGCCGAGGAGAGGGTCGAGCTGGCTGGTGGTCACGCGACGAGTCTAGGCAAGACCCCCGGGGGAACCGGTGAGCGACGCCCGGGCGGCGCAGGACGGGCCCGACTCCTTCTCCGGGGCGCCCGCAGTTGGCGGCCCTCCGGGCTCGTGGCAGTCTTGACGCGTGACCGACTCGTCCGCTTCCCCCGCCACCTCGACCGATTCCGAGCTCGAGTGGCTGACCGTCCCCGACCTCGTGGAGCTGACCGGGCTCGGCGCCGGCCGGGTCCGCCGCCTCCTCGAGGAGCGCCACCTGCTCGGCACCCGCCGCGACGGCGTGCTGAAGGTCCCCGCCCTCTTCCTCCGCGACGGGGAGCCGATGAGCGAGATCCGCGGCACCGCGATCCTGCTCGCCGACTCCGGCTTCACCGACGACGAGGCGGTCGACTGGATGCTGACGGTCGAGGAGAGCCTGGGCACGAGCCCGATCGTCGCCCTCCGCGCCGGCCGCAAGGCCGAGGTCCGGCGGGTCGCCCAGGCCCTGGCCTGATCCCGCCCGTCCGCTCCTAGGAGGTGCGGACCGTGACCTGGGCGGCCAGCTCGCGCAGCTCCGCCACGCCCTCCGTGCGGAGCGGCGCGTCGGGGAGGACCGCGACCGCCGCGGCCACCTCCTGGTCGATGCGCTCCTCGAGCCGCTCGAGGGCGCCGCTGCCCGCGATGATCTCCTGCGCCCGCGCGATGGACGCCGCGTCGGCGTCGTTCCGGCCCACGACCGCGTCGAGCTCGGCCCGCTCGCCCGGCGAGCACGCGCCGCGGGCGAGGCCGAGCAGCACGGTGCGCTTGCCCTCCCGCAGATCGTCGCCGGCCGGCTTGCCCGTCACTGCCGGGTCGCCGAAGACTCCGAGGACGTCGTCGCGCAGCTGGAAGGCGATCCCGACCGGGAGCCCGAAGCGGCGCAGGGCGTCCAGCTGAGCGTCGTCGCCGCCGGCGAGGGAGCCGCCGATCACCAGCGGCGCCTCGATGCTGTACTTCGCGCTCTTGTAGACCACCACCCGCTCCGCCCGCTGCAGGTGCTCGTGCTCGGGGTGCTGCACCCACGCGCTCTCCTCGAGGATGTCGAGGTACTGGCCCAGCGTGACCTCGGTGCGCATCAGGTTGAACTCGGCGCGCGCGCGCTCGGCCGCGACTCGATCCCCGAGCGACCACTCCGCCGCGGCGAAGATCTCGTCCGACCAGACCAGGAGGAGGTCGCCGAGGAGGATCGCGGAGGAGCGGCCGAACTCGTCGCGGTCGCCGGTCCAGCCGCCGTCGGCGTGGAAGGAGGAGAAGCGCCGGTGCGCCGCGGGAGCGCCGCGGCGGGTGTCGGAGTTGTCGATCACGTCGTCGTGGACGAGAGCGGCGGCGTGGAACAGCTCCAGGCCGGCGCCCACCCTCGCGATCGGATCGGAGCCGCTCGGATGGGCCTCGCTCGAGGTGCTCGACACGGCGTTCCAGCCCGCCTCGCAGAAGCGCGCGCGGAACCGCTTGCCCCCGCTGAGAAAGTCCCGCGAAAGGTCGCCGAGGGCGGAGACGTCCTCTCCTATGGAGCGCAGAATTGGCGTGCGCCCGGTGAGGAATTCATCGATTCGGAGCTGGACGCGATCGACCAGTCGAGAGCTGTGGTTCACCCGACCAGCCTATGCACCGAAGGTGCCTGGTGCCTGCGTCGGGCTCGGTCTACACTGAAGCGCCGCCCGACCGGTCGAGCCCAGACGCCGCCTATTCCGGTGCCGATCCCCGAAAGGGTCGACGCCGCACCCTGAAGGGGTCACGATGCCGCTTTCGGAACACGAGCAACGGCTCCTCGATGAGATGGAGCGGAACCTCTACCAGAACGACGCCGATTTCGTGGCGGCGGTCGGCAAGGGACGCGGCGGCACCAACTACCGGGCCCTCGTGCTCGGCATCCTCCTCGGCATCCTCGGTCTCGCCGTGCTCGTAGCGGGAGTGGTCGTGCGCCAGCCCCTCGTCGGCATCCTCGGGTTCGCCTTCATGCTCGGCGGCGTGATCGTGGCCATGCGCCCGGCCGCCGGCGGCTCCTCCGAGCCCGGCCTGCCCGACGTCGGCCGTCCGTCGAAGCCCCGCTCGGGCAACCGCCAGGGGTCCGGCTTCATGGACCGTCTGAACGACAGGTGGGACAACCGCGGAGACGGGCGCGGCTAGCCTCCCCTCCGCTCCACCACAGGGTCGATCCTCACGGATCGGCCCTTTTTTCGTGCCCGCGGCCTCCCTCCCGCGGCTTTCCCCCTCCACTTCGCCCCACTGTCGAGATTCCGCGGAAACACGCGGATGACCGGGGCCTCTCCGGCGCGCCCCGCGCTGCGCCGGGGTTGTGAGTGGGGGGAAGTGGAGTACTGTGGAGGACACACCATCCTTGGCCGGAAGAAGTGGGGGGCAGTCCGTGTTCCTCGGCACCTATTCCCCCAAGCTCGACGAGAAGGGCCGCGTGATCCTCCCCGCCAAGTTCCGCGACGAGCTCTCCTCCGGAGTCGTCGTCACGCGCGGCCAGGAGCGGTGCCTGTACGTGTTCAGCCAGGCCGAGTTCGAGGTGATGCACGAGAAGATCCGGCAGGCGCCGGTGACCAGCAAGCAGGCGCGGGACTTCCTCCGGGTGTTCCTCTCGGGCGCGAGCGCCGAGACGCCGGACAAGCAGAACCGCGTGACCCTTCCGGCTCCGCTGCGCTCCTACGCCGGCCTCGACCGCGACCTCACCGTCATCGGAGCGGGCAACCGCGCCGAGATCTGGGCGCAGGGCGCCTGGGAGACCTACCTGCAGGAGCAGGAGTCCGTGTTCTCCGACACCCAGGAGGAGGTGATCCCCGGCCTGTTCTAGGTCCTGTCGCGCGACTCCCAGCCACTCGGCGCCCGGACGCACCTTCCCCGGTGTCCGGACGCGAGGTGGATGGGGATCGGACGACAGGAACGGGAACGGCGGGACCGCCATGGCAGAGAACACTCCGAAGGACGCTCCGCGCCCGACCGAGGAGCGGCACCTCCCGGTGCTGCTCGAGCGCTGCGTCGAGCTCCTCGCTCCGGCGCTGGAGCGCGACGGGGCGGTCGTCGTCGACGCGACGCTCGGCATGGGCGGGCACTCGCTCGCGCTGCTCGAGCGCTTCCCCGGCCTGCACCTCGTGGGCCTGGACCGCGACCCCGAGGCGCTGCAGCTCGCGGGGGAGCGGCTCTCCGCCCACGCCTCCCGGATCGACCTCGTGCACGCCGTCTACGACGAGCTGCCCGACGTGCTCGACGAGCTGGGCATCGACACGATCGACGGTGCGCTCTTCGACCTCGGCGTCTCCTCGCTCCAGCTCGACGAGACCGAGCGCGGCTTCTCCTACTCCAAGGACGCGCCGCTGGACATGCGGATGGACTCGACCGCCCCGCTCACGGCGGCGAGCATCCTCGCCGACTACGACGAGACCGCCCTGCGCCGCATCTTCCACGAGTACGGCGAGGAGCGCCTCGCCGCGCGCTACGCCAAGAAGATCGTGGAGGCCCGCCGCGAGGCTCCGCTGGAGCGCTCCGGCCGTCTCGTCGAGATCATCCAGGCGGCGACCCCGGTCGCGATCCAGCGGAACGGCCACCCCGCCAAGCGCGTCTTCCAGGCGCTGCGGATCGAGGTCAACCAGGAGCTGTCCGTCCTCGAGCGGGCGATCCCCGCCGCCCTGGGCCGGATCAACGAGGGCGGGCGGATCGTCGTCGAGGCGTACCAGTCGCTCGAGGACCGGATCGTCAAGCGCGCGCTCCAGGCCGCGTCCTCCTCCACCGCCCCGGCCGGCCTCCCGATGGAGCTGCCGGAGCACCGACCCGAGTTCCGACTCGTCATCCGCGGAGCCGAGCTCGCCTCCGACGACGAGAAGGCCCGCAACCCCCGAGCGACACCCGTGCGTCTGCGCGCGGCCGAGAGGATCAGGAGCACCGCATGAGCGCCACCGCCGTCATCGACCCCGCCGTCATCGACACCGCCCGCCGAGCACGCCCCGAGGAGGAGGCGCCCCGCCCCCGCATCGAGGCCGTCCCGGCCGGTCAGGCGCAGTCGCGCCCGAAGCTCGTCTACGGGATCGTCGCCGTCGCCGGCCTTTTCGCGATCATCGTCGTCCAGCTCCTGGTGAGCGTCGGCCTCTCGCAGGGGGCCTACCAGATCTCGGCACTGCAGACCGAGCAGAAGTCGCTCACCCGCAGCAACGCGGAGAAGCAGGACGCCGTCGACACGCTGAGCTCGCCGCAGAACCTCGCCACCGCCGCACAGGGCCTGGGCATGGTCGCCAACACCGCGCCGGTCTACCTCCGCCTCTCGGACGGCGCCGTGCTGGGCGACCCCTCCTCCGCCGCGTCGAGCGAAGTCGCGGGCACCGCCTCCGCGCCGCTCGTGCCCAACGCCCTCGTCCCGGCTCTCCAGCCCGGCGCGAGCGCGTCCTCCCCGGCTGTCGACGGTGCGGCCGTACCGTTGCAGGGCGAGCTGCCCGCGCCCATCACGCACTGACGCACGGCGTCGCGGTCCGCCTCCGTGCGGGCACCCGCCCCGCGGGGCGCACGACGACCATCCGGACCCGACGAACGGCGGCCCGCCCGCCCGGAGCAAGAAGGACACCGCCGCAGTGAGACACCACCGCTCGAGCAGACGCCGCACGGCCGTCACGTTCGTCATCATCGTCGCCGTCGTCGGACTCTTCATCGGCAAGCTGGTGGACATCCAGATCGTGCGGGCGAACGAGCTCACCGATGCGGCCGCCCAGAACCAGTCGAACAGCGTCGTCACCTACGGTCAGCGCGGCCCCATCGTGGACCGCTCCGGGACGGTGCTCGCGGACACCACCACGCGCTACCGGCTGACCACCTCGCCGAAGAACGTGGCCGAGTTCCCGCGCGAGCTGGGCGAGGACCAGAAGGTCATGGTCAGCGTGCAGCAGGCCGCCTCCGAGATCGGCGCGATCACCGGGCAGTCGGTCGAGCAGATCACCGGAGCGGTGGACGCCGCGCTCGCGAAGGACGCCAAGGCCAACTACCTGATCCTCTCGGAGGGGCTCGACCTCGAGGCCTACCAGAAGCTCGTCGCGCTCGACATCCCGTGGACCTACTTCGAGACCCAGCAGGGACGCAGCTACCCCAACGGCGCGGTGGCCGGCAACCTCGTCGGCTACGTCGGGGCGGACGGAGCGGCCCAGGAGGGCATGGAGTACGCGGAGAACACCTGCCTCGCGGGGCAGAACGGGTCCGAGAGCTACGAGCGCAGCGCCGACTACGTCCGGATCCCGGGCAGCACCGTCTCGGAGACCCCGGCCGTCGACGGCGGGACGCTGAAGCTCACCATCGACTCCGACCTCCAGTACTACTCCCAGCAGGTCCTCTCGCAGCGCGTCGCCGAGGTCGGCGGCAGCTACGGGATCGTCGTGGTGCAGGAGGTCAAGACCGGCAAGCTGCTCGCCGTGGCCGAGACGCCGACCGTCGACCCCAACAACGTCGAGGCGAGCGCCTCCGCCGACCGCAGCTCGCGCGCGTTCCGCGCGCCGTTCGAGCCGGGCTCGACCTTCAAGCCGATGACGGCCGCGATGCTGATCGACCAGGGCCAGGCGGGCCCGACGACCCAGGTCGTCGTCCCGGACTCCTTCGAGAAGGACGGCGCCTCGTTCAGCGACGACTTCGCGCACACCCCGACGAACTACACGCTGACCGGCATCCTCAAGGACTCGTCGAACGTCGGCATCTCGATGCTCGGCTCCCGCCTGTCGGCCCAGACCCGCTACGACTACCTGCAGAAGTTCGGTCTCGGCACGCCCACTACGAGCGGCTTCCCCGGCGAGGAGGGCGGCCTGCTCGCCGACTACCAGGACTGGGACAACCAGACGAACTACACGACGATGTTCGGCCAGGGCGTCTCGGCGACCGCGGTGCAGGTCGCGAGCATCTACCAGACGCTCGGCAACGGCGGAGTGCGGCTCCCGTCGCAGCTGATCGACGGCTGCACCACGGCCGACGGCTCCGTCGTGGACGTCCCCGATGCGACGGGCACCCAGGTGGTGTCGAGCTCGGCCGCGAAGCAGGTCGTCGACATGCTGCAGACGCACTACAACGAGGGCTGGCTGGCGAACGACATCCACGTCGACGGCTACAACATCGCCACCAAGACCGGTACCGCGCAGCAGCCCGACGGCAAGGGCGGCTACTCGAAGAGCTACACCGTCTCGCTCGCCGGGCTCGCGCCGGCGGAGGACCCGGAGTACGTCGTGACGGTCACCATCGCCGATCCGGTTAAGATGAACACGTCCCAGGCGACGGCTCCCGTCTTCCAGCAGGTCATGACCCAGGTGCTCAAGACCAACCGGGTGGAGCCGTCCACGGTGCCGCCCGTCGAGTACCCGACGACGTGGTGAGCCCCGCCGGGACCACGATCCACGCACCAGAACGAGAGAAAGAGCGGGCAGTGCACGACCCTCGCCCGCAGTCCTCCCTCCGCCCCGAGCACCCCGTGCCGCGGAGCCTCTCGCAGCTCGTGGCCGAGTTCTCCCTCGGCCCGGTCCGCGGCCTCGAGGGCGTCGAGGTGAGCGGAGTCACGCTGGACTCGAACCAGGTCGAGTCCGGGGACCTCTACGTCGGTGTCGCAGGACGCCGTGCCCATGGCGCGGCCTTCGCGTCGGCCGCCGCGGCGTCCGGAGCCGTCGCCGTGCTGACCGACCCGGCCGGAGCGGAGCTCGCCGCCGACAGCGGCCTGCCCGTGCTGGTGACCCCCGACCCGCGGGCCGCCCTCGGCGACGTCGCCGCGTGGATCCACCGCACCCGCGAGGACGTCCCGACGCTCTTCGGCGTGACGGGGACCAACGGCAAGACGAGCGTCGTCTACATCCTCGACGCGCTGCTGCGCCGGCTCGGAGTCGTCTCCGGCCTCAGCTCCACCGCCGAGCGCCGGATCGGCGACGTCGCCGTGGTCAGCTCGCTGACCACTCCCGAGGCGAGCGAGCTGCACGGCCTGCTCGCGCGGATGCGCGAGTCCGCCGTCCGCGCGGTCTCCATCGAGGTGTCGGCGCAGGCGCTCACGCGGCACCGGATCGACGGCCTCGTCTTCGACGTCGTCGGCTTCACGAACCTCAGCCACGACCACCTCGACGACTACTCCGATCTGCGCGAGTACTTCGAGGCCAAGGCCGACCTCTTCGAGCCGGAGCGCGCACGCCGCGGCGTCGTCACGGTCGACAGCGCCTGGGGGCGCGAGCTCGCCGAGCGCAGCCGCATCCCCGTCGCGACGCTCGCCGGCTCTCCGGTCGTCGGAGTCGCCCCGACGACGCCCGCCGACTGGTCGATGACGGTGCTGGACGCGACGCCCGACAGCACCACCTTCCGCCTGGAGGGGCCCGAGAACCGCTCCGTCGTCGTCACCGTCTCGCTGATCGGCTGGTACATGGCGTCCAACGCCGCGCTGGCGATCGTGATGCTGGTGGAGTCGGGCTTCGACCTGGACGCCGTCGCGCACGCGCTCGAGGACAGTCGTCTCGACGTCTACATCCCGGGCCGCGCGGAGCTCGTCTCGGGGGAGCGCGGACCGCGCGTCTACGTCGACTACGGCCACACCCCCGACGCGTTCCAGAACGCGCTCGAGGCGCTGCGGACCATCACGCCCGGCCGCCTGTTCATGGTGTTCGGGGCGGACGGGGACCGCGACACGACCAAGCGGAGCGACATGGGCGCCATCGCCGCCCGCCTCGCCGACGTCGTGGTCGTCACCGACTTCCACCCGCGCTGGGAGGATCCGGCCGCCATCCGCGCCGCGCTCCTCCAGGGCGCCCGGGCCGCCGTGCCCGACCGGGAGATCCACGAGATCGCCGACCCGCGCGCCGCCGTGCGCGCCGCCGTCGCCCTCGCGCGCGAAGGGGACTCGATCCTCTACGCCGGGCCCGGCCACGAGGACCACCAGGAGATCGCAGGAGTGCACATGCCGTATTCGGCCAGAGACGACGTCCGTCACGCGCTGCGCGAGGCGGGCTGGCTGTAGATGATCGCCCTCACCCTCACCGAGATCGCCGAGGCCGTCTCCGGACGCCTCCACCTGGCCGGCTCGTCCGCCACGGCCGCCACCGTGATCGACGGAGCGACCGAGACCGACTCCCGCGAGATCGCGCCCGGCGGGATCTTCGTCGCCAAGCGCGGCGAGCACACCGACGGCCACCTCTTCGCTCCCGCCGCTCTCGAGCGCGGTGCCGCGCTCCTCATCGTGGAGCGCCCGCTCGACCTCGACGTGCCGCAGGTCCTCGTCGACGACTCCGTCGAGGCGCTCGGAGCGCTGGCGACCGAGGTCGTCCGGCGCGTCCGCGCGAAGGGCGGGCTCACCGTCATCGGCGTCACCGGCTCGAACGGCAAGACGACGACCAAGAACCTCCTCCGCACCGTCCTCGAGCGGGTCGGAGAGACGGTCGCTCCGCGCGGATCCTTCAACAACGAGGTCGGCGCGCCGATCACGATGCTCCAGGTGTCCGAGTCGACGCGCTTCCTCGTCGCCGAGATGGGCGCGAGCGCGGTCGGCGAGATCCGCCGCCTCGTCCGGATGGCCAGGCCCGACGTCGGCGTCGTCCTCGCCGTGGGCCTCGCGCACGCCGGCGAGTTCGGCGGGATCGAGCGCACGCTCGAGGCCAAGACAGAGATGGTCGCCGACCTCACCGCCGACGACGTCGCCGTGCTGAACGCCGACGACGGCCGGGTCGCCTCGATGGCGGGCCGCACCGCCGCCCGGGTCCTCTGGTTCGGCCGCGGCGAGAGCGCGGACGTCCGCGCCGTCGATATCGACGCGACCGCCGACGGCACCCGCTTCGCCATCGAGGTCTCGGCGGGGGAGGGCCGCGAGGCCGCTCGCGCCGAGCTCCTGCTGCGCGTCCTCGGCGAGCACCACGTGATGAACGCCCTCGCGGCGACCGCCGCCGCGCTCTCTGTCGGAGTGGCGCTGCCCGCGATCGTCGAGGCTCTCGCGACCGTCACCCTCGCCGAGCGCGGCCGCATGGAGGTCCTGGGCGGCGAGGACGTCCGCATCATCAACGACGCGTACAACGCGAGTCCCGACTCCACCGCGGCCGCCCTGCGCACCCTCGCTCAGATCGCGAAGCCCGGGGGGCGCACCGTCGCCGTCCTGGGAGAGATGAGCGAGCTCGGCGAGTGGGCCGACGAGGAGCACGAGCGCGTGGGCTTGCTGGCCGTGCGCCTCAATATCTCCCAGATCGTGGTGGTGGGCCGAGGCGCCCGCCGGATCCACGTCGCGGCCGAGCGCGAGGGGTCGTGGAGCGGCGAGTCCGTCTTCGCGGAGACCTCCGACGAGGCGTTCGACCTCCTCGAGGACTACCTGCGACCCGGCGACACCGTGCTGGTCAAGTCGTCCAACTCCGCGGGGCTGCGCTTCCTCGCCGACCGTCTCGGGGAGCGTCACCGATGAGGGCACTCCTCCTGTCCGGCGCGTTCTCGGGAGCCTTCACGCTCCTGATGACGCCCCTGTTCATCCGCCTCTTCCACCGCCTGCAGTGGGGCCAGTTCATCCGCGAGGACGGACCGAAGTCGCACCACGTCAAGCACGGGACGGCGACGATGGGCGGCATCGTCATCATCATCGGCACCGTGGTCGGCTACTTCCTCGGGATGCTGTTCGGCAACCGGGCGATCGCGCCGTCGGCCCTGCTGGTGCTCTTCATGATGGTCGGGCTCGGACTCGTCGGCTTCGTCGACGACTTCCTGAAGACCCGCAACCAGCGCAGCCTCGGCCTCGGCGGCTGGGCGAAGATCGCCGGCCAGGTCATCGTCGCCGCGGCCTTCGCGGTGATCGCGATCATGGTCCGCGACTCCAACGGGCTCACCCCCGCGTCCACCTCGATCTCGTTCATCCGCGACCTGCCGTTCGACTTCGCCTCCCTCGGCTGGATCGGCATCGGCCTGTTCGTGCTGTGGATCTGCATCATCGTCACCAGCACGTCGAACGGCGTGAACGTCGCCGACGGGCTCGACGGACTCGCGACCGGGTCCTCGATCCTCGCGATCGGCTCCTACGTCATCATCGGGTTCTGGCAGTCGAACCAGTGGTGCTTCGACCAGCACCTCAACCCCGAGGTCGTCGACAAGTGCTACCAGGTGAGCGACCCGTTCGACCTGGCCATCATCGCGGCGGCCGTCTCCGGTGCCCTGGTGGGCTTCCTCTGGTGGAACACCTCGCCGGCGCAGATCTTCATGGGCGACACCGGCTCGCTCGGCCTCGGCGGCGCGCTCGCGGCCCTGGCGATCCTCACCCGCACCGAGCTGCTGGTCATCCTCATCGGCGGCCTGTTCGTCATCGTGACCGGCTCGGTCATCCTCCAGCGGATCTACTTCAAGCTGACCCGGGGCAAGCGCATCTTCCTGATGAGCCCGCTCCACCACCACTTCGAGCTCAAGGGCTGGGCCGAGATCACCGTCGTGGTCCGGTTCTGGATCATCGCCGGCATCTTCGTCGCCGCCGGAGTCGGGCTCTTCTACCTGGAATGGCTGTCGCTGGCATGACCGATCCCGCCCGTCCCGACTCCCTCCGCAGCTGGCACTCGGACTGGCGCGGCCTGCGCGTCGCCGTGCTGGGCCTGGGCGTCACCGGGTTCTCGGTGGCCGACACCCTGACCGAGCTCGGCTCCGAGGTGCTGGTCCTCGCCGACCGCGCCGACGAGGAGCGCGAGCGCCTGCTCGAGGTGATCGGCGCCCGCCTGCACCGGGCCGACCGCCTCGACTCCGCTCCGGAGGAGCTGCACGCGTTCGCACCGGAGCTGGTCGTGGTGTCGCCCGGCTTCCGGCCGACGCACCCGATCCTCGTGTGGGCGGCGGAGTCCGGGATCCCCGTGTGGGGCGACGTCGAGCTCGCCTGGCGCGTCCGCGACAAGGTCGTGCGCGCCGACGGCACTCCGGCGGAATGGGTGGCCGTCACCGGCACCAACGGGAAGACCACGACCGTCCAGCTCACGGCGACGATGCTCGTGGCCGGCGGCCTCCGCGCCGCCCCCTGCGGCAACATCGGCGTGCCCGTGCTCGACGCGGTCCGCGACCCGCAGGGCTTCGACGTCCTCGTCGTGGAGCTCTCGAGCTACCAGCTGCACTACCTGGGCGCGATCGAGCCGATCGCGAGCGCGTGCCTCAACATCGCCGACGACCACCTCGACTGGCACGGTTCGTTCGACGCCTACCGCGCGGCCAAGGGCAAGGTCTACGCCGGCACCCGCGTCGCCTGCGTGTACAACCGCGCCGACGCGGCGACCGAGCAGATGGTGCTCGACGCCGAGGTGGTGGAGGGCGCCCGGGCGATCGGGTTCGGCCTCGGCGTGCCCGGCCCGAGCGACTTCGGGATCGTCGACGGCATCCTCTGCGACCGCGCCTTCCTCGAGGACCGCCGCACCAGTGCCCTCGAGATCACCACCGTGGACGAGCTCGCCGCACGGAACCTCGCCGCTCCGCACATCGTCCAGAACGTGCTCGCCGCGGCAGCGCTCTCCCGAGCGTGCGGGATCGAGGTCACGGCCGTCCGCACCGCGCTGGCGTCCTTCGAGCTCGACGCCCACCGCATCCAGGTCGTCGCCGAGCACGACGGGGTGACCTGGGTGAACGACTCCAAGGCCACGAACCCGCACGCCGCCGACGCCTCGCTGCGCGCGTACCCGTCGGTCGTCTGGGTCGTCGGCGGCCTGCTCAAGGGCGTCGACGTGGACGCCCTCGTGGCCGCGCACGTCGGCCGCCTGCGGGGCGCCGTGGTGATCGGCGCCGACCGCTCGGCGCTGCTCGCGGCATTCCGACGACACGCGCCCGCCCTCCCCGTGAGCGAGGCGGTGCCGGACGACACTGGTGCGGTGATGCAGGCGGCCGTCGAGGCGGCCGCGACGCTCGCCCGCTCGGGGGACGTCGTCCTGCTCGCACCCGCCGCGGCCTCGATGGACCAGTTCCTCGACTACGCGGCTCGGGGCCGCTCCTTCGCGGCCGCCGTGGCGACACACCTGGGAGGGGGAGCCGATGACCGCTCCGACGACGAGCCGCCCCGCGGGCCGCTCGCGCACTGAGCCGCGCGGGAAGGACCGGAGCGGGGCCCGCTCCGCGCGGATCGTCCTCTCGAAGGTCTTCGCCTCCCACTCGCCGAACTTCTACCTCCTCTTCGGAACCACGCTCTTCCTGGTGCTGTTCGGACTGACGATGGTGCTCTCCTCCTCGTCGGTCACCTCCTACGTGTCGAGCGACGACTCCTTCGGGGGCTTCCTGCGCCAGGGCGGGTTCGCCCTCCTCGGGATCCCGATGATGCTGGTGGTCTCGCGGCTGCCCCTCGGCGTGTGGAAGCGCGTGACGCCGATCCTGCTCATCGCCGGCTGCGTCCTCCAGTGCCTCGTGCTCTTCACGCCGCTCGGCGACTCCGTCGGCGGGAACCGCAACTGGATCCGACTCGGCGCCTTCAGCATGCAGCCCTCCGAGATCATCAAGCTCGCGCTCGCCCTCTGGCTGGGGCTCCTGCTCGCCCGCCGCTACCGGTCGCCGAAGGACTGGAAGGACGCGCTCATCCCCGTCCTGATCGTCGGCGGCGCAGCGATCGGACTGGTCCTCATCGGAGGCGACCTGGGCACGGTCGTGATCATGGCGGGCATCGTCCTCGCCGCGCTCTTCTACGCGAACGTCCAGATGAAGGTCCTCGTGCCGATCGTGGTGGTCGGCGCGATCGGAGCGGTGCTGTTCGCCGTCTCCAGCGACAACCGCCTCACCCGGATCATGTCCTTCCTCGGCGACTGCTCCAACGTCGAGGAGTACCAGAACTCGTGCTGGCAGCCGGTGCACGGCACCTGGGCGATGGCCTCCGGCGGGATCTTCGGCGTGGGCCTCGGCAACTCCAAGGCCAAGTGGTCCTGGCTGCCCGCCGCGGACAACGACTACATCTTCGCCATCATCGGCGAAGAGCTCGGGCTGATCGGAGCGATCGTCGTCCTGGCGCTGTTCGTGGTCCTCGCGGTCGCCTTCTTCCGCGTCATCCACGCGTCCTCCGATCCGTTCGTGCGGATCAGCACCGGCGCGATCATGGTCTGGCTGATCGGCCAGGCGTTCGTCAACATCGGCGTGGTCCTGGGGGTGCTCCCGGTGCTGGGGGTCCCGCTGCCGCTGATCTCCTCCGGAGGCACAGCCCTGCTCAGCTCGCTCCTCGCCATCGGCGTCGTCCTCTCCTTCGCCCGCACCCAGACCGCGCCCCTGCCCGGCGCTGGCGTGCTGCGCCGCAGGAAGGCGGCGGCGGAGTGACCCGCTACCTGCTCGCCGGCGGCGGCACCGCCGGCCACGTCACTCCGCTGCTCGCGACGGCCGACGAGATCCGCAGGCGGAACCCGCGCGACGAGGTGCTCGTGCTCGGCACCGCCGAGGGGCTCGAGGCGCGCCTCGTCCCCCTCCGCGGCTACGAGCTCTCGGTGATCCCGCGGCTGCCGTTCCCGCGCCGCCCGAACGCGGCGGCGCTGCGGTTCCCCGGAGCCTTCCGCGCGACCATCGCCGGCATCGTCCGGACGATCCGCGACCGGCGGATCGACGCGGTGGTCGGCTTCGGAGGGTACGCGGCAGCACCCGCCTACCTGGCGGCCCGCCGCGCCGGCGTCCCCTTCACCGTCCACGAGGCCAACGCGCGCCCCGGGCTCGCCAACCGCCTCGGCGCGCGCGCGACCCGCTCGGTCGGCGTGGCCTTCGAGGGCACGCCCCTGCCGCACGCGCGGGTGGTCGGCATGCCGCTGCGCCGCGAGATCGCCGAGCTCGACCGGGCCGCGCGCCGCGACGAGGCGATGGCGGCGCTGGGCCTCGACCCGTCCCGGCAGACCCTCCTGGTCACCGGCGGCTCCCTCGGCGCTCGACGGATCAACGCGACGGTGCACGCCGCCGCCCGGGATCTCGTCGCCACCGGCTTCCAGGTCCTCCACATCACGGGCGACCGCGCCGAGATCACGGACCCGGGGGTGGTCGGCTACCACCTCCTCGCCTACTGCGACCGGATGGACCTCGCGCTGTCCGCCGCGGACGTGGCCGTCTCCCGCGCGGGGGCAGCGACGGTCAGCGAGCTGACAGCCCTCGGCCTGCCTGCGGTCTACGTCCCGTACCCGGTCGGCAACGGCGAGCAGCGCTACAACGCGCGCGGCGTCGTCGACGCCGGGGGAGCGGTCCTCGTCGAGGACGCCGCCTTCCTCCCCGGCTGGGTCCAGCGGGAGCTCGTACCGCTCCTGGGCGACACCGCCCGTCGCGACGAGATGGCGCGCCGGGCCGCCCGCGTGGGAGTCCGCGACGGCTCCGGGCGGCTCGTCGACCTGATCGAGTCGACCCTCTCCGCTCCGCGCTGAGCCCGCTCCGCGCGGCTCGGGAGAGCACTCCCGCCCACCGTCTACACTGATCCGGCGCACCGCGGGAGGCCCCTCCCGCCCGCCGCGACCCACCCGAAAGCGAGAGCCCCGTGATCAAGCCCGACCTCGGCATCACCGTCCCCGACGAGCTCGGCTCGGTCCACTTCATCGGCATCGGCGGCTCCGGGATGAGCGGGATCGCCCGGCTGTTCCACCACGCCGGGCACCGCGTCACCGGGTCGGACGTCCGCGAGTCCCACCCCATCGAGCAGCTGCGGGAGCTCGGCGTCCCGGTCGCCATCGGCCACGACGCGGCGAACCTCGGGGACGCCGAGGCGGTCGTCGTCACCTCCGCCCTGTGGCCCGACAATCCGGAGTACCTGCTCGCGAAGGAGCGCGGCCTGCCCGTGCTGCACCGCTCGCAGGCCCTCGCCTGGCTGGTGCGCGGCAAGCGCCTGGTCGCGGTCGCCGGAGCGCACGGCAAGACCACGTCGACCGGGATGATCGTCACCGGCCTCCTCGGCGTCGACGCCGACCCCAGCTTCGTCAACGGCGGCATCATCGAGAGCCTCGGCACCTCCTCCGCCGCCGGCTGCGGCGAGGTCTTCGTCGTCGAGGCCGACGAGTCGGACGGCAGCTTCCTCCTCTACGACACCGCGGTCGCCCTCATCACGAACGTCGACCCGGACCACCTCGACCACTACGGATCGCTGGAGGCGTTCGAGGAGGCCTTCGTCACCTTCGCCTCCTCCGCGAGCGAGCTCGTCGTCATCTCCTCCGACGACCCCGGCGCCGTCCGCGTCACCGAGCGGCTGGTCGGCGGACGGGTGCTGACCTTCGGCGAGGCCGAGGGGGCGGACGTCCGCGTCGTCGACCTCGACCTCGTCGGCCCCGTCGGCTTCTCGGTCGAGTACGAGGGCAGGCGCTACTCGGCCCGCCTCCGCATCCCCGGCCGGCACAACGCGATCAACGCGGCCGGCGCGTTCGCAGTGCTGGTGGGCCTGGGCTTCGATCCGGCCGCCTCGCTCGAGGCCGTGTCGGCGTTCGGAGGCACGGAGCGCCGCTTCGAGCTGCACGGAGCGGTCCGCGGAGTCAGCGTCTACGACGACTACGCCCACCACCCCACCGAGGTGGCCGCCGCCCTTTCCGCCGCGCGCACCGTGGTCGGCGAGGGCCGCATCATCGCCGTGCACCAGCCGCACCTCTACAGCCGCACCCGCCTCTTCGCCCGCGAGTTCGCCGAGACGCTCGAGCGCTACGCCGACGAGACGATCGTCCTCGACGTCTACGGGGCGCGCGAGGATCCGGAGCCCGGAGTGACCGGAGCGCTGGTCAGCGAGAAGTTCGCCGACCCGTCGCACGTCTCGTTCGTCCCGGACTGGGCGGAGGCGGCCCGCCTCGCGGCCGGCATCGCGCGCGAGGGCGACTTCGTCATCACCCTCGGCTGCGGCGACGTCTACCGGATCATCCCGCAGGTGCTCGAGTCGCTCGGCGCGAGCGAGGCCGCGCCGGTCGCACGATGACCGCGGTCCTCGCGCCCGAAGCGGGGGAGCGGCCGTGAAGCGGCCCGACGGCGGACGCCCTCCGGCGCCCGGTCGGAGCGGCCCCACGCGCGGCGGCGAGCCGGAGCCGGACACCGAGCCGATCCGGATCGTCTCCGCGATCCGCGTGGACCCGGAGCCGGCCGAGCGCACTCCGTCGCGCGCGGGCGCGGTCCGCCGCACCCTCTCGGGCCTGCGTCTGCCCGGTGCCGAGAACCGGGCCGTCTCCCGGGCCGCCCGCGAGCGGAGGCGCTACGAGCGGGGGGAGGTCCGCCGCTTCACGAAGCGCGCGCGTCGGCGCCGCCTGATCGCCCTGGTCGTGGCAGGGTCGCTCGTCGCCCTCGCCCTGATCGTCGGAGTCGCGGCCTTCTCGCCGCTCATGGCCGTGCGCACGATCGAGATCGCGGGCACCCAGCGCGTCGACGCCGCCGCCCTGCAGAGCGAGCTCGACGACCAGCTCGGCGTCCCGCTCACCCTGGTGGACCGGGACGAGGTCGGCCGCGTGCTGGGCGCGTCCCCGCTCATCCAGAGCTACTCGGTGCAGACCCGGCCGCCGAGCACCCTCGTGGTGTCGATCGTCGAGCGCACGCCCCTCGGCGTGATCGCGGCGGGGGGCCGCTTCGAGCTCGTGGACGCGGCCGGAGTCGTCATCGAGACGGCGGACTCGGCGCAGCCCGGCTACCCGGTCCTCACCACCGCGTCCGGCGACGCCTCGGGAGCCGGCTTCCGCGCGACCGCGCGGGTGCTGCGCTCCCTGCCCGCGTCGCTCGCTCCGCAGGTGACGGCCGCCACGGCCACGACCGGCGACGACGTCTCGCTCACCCTGCAGAACGGCACGGAAGTCGTCTGGGGCGGGTCGGACGAGTCGGCGCTCAAGGCCGTCGTGCTCGAGAAGCTGATGGCCGCGACCGACCCCGCCGTCGTCGGCACCTACGACGTGTCCTCGCCCCAGGCCGCCGTCGTGGCGCCCCGGCCCTGACCGGCGGCGGATCCGCGGGTTCTTTCGAGCGTTGCGGGCGTGTCTGCTGGGAGCGCGACCGGACTCCGCCTACCGTCGGAGCCGAACCCCAAATGCATACTCAGCATAACTTTAAGCCTCAACTACAGGTTTAAGGTTCAGCCCGGAGGCCGGAGACGTGACTTCAAACCAGAACTACCTCGCCGTGATCAAGGTCGTCGGCATCGGCGGTGGCGGCGTCAACGCCGTCAACCGCATGATCGAGCTCGGCCTGCGCGGTGTCGAATTCATCGCGATCAACACGGACGCCCAGGCGCTCCTGCTCAGCGACGCCGACGTCAAGCTCGACGTGGGCCGCGAGCTGACCCGCGGACTCGGCGCCGGCGCCGACCCCGAGGTCGGCCGCCGCGCCGCCGAGGACCACGCCGAGGAGATCGAGGAGGTCCTCGCGGGGGCCGACATGGTCTTCGTCACCGCGGGCGAGGGCGGCGGTACCGGCACCGGCGGCGCGCCCGTCGTCGCGCGGATCGCCAAGTCGATCGGCGCCCTCACCATCGGCGTCGTGACCAAGCCCTTCGGGTTCGAGGGACGCCGTCGGCAGACGCAGGCCGAGGCCGGCGTCGCGACGCTGAAGAACGAGGTCGACACGCTCATCGTCGTCCCGAACGACCGCCTGCTCGAGATCAGCGACCGCGGCATCTCGATGCTCGAGGCCTTCGCGACCGCCGACCAGGTGCTCCTCGCCGGCGTCCAGGGCATCACCGACCTGATCACCACCCCCGGCCTGATCAACCTCGACTTCGCCGACGTGAAGTCGGTCATGCAGGGCGCGGGCTCGGCGCTGATGGGCATCGGCTCGTCGCGCGGCGCCGATCGCGCGATCAAGGCGGCCGAGCTGGCCGTCGCCTCACCGCTGCTCGAGGCCAGCATCGACGGCGCGCACGGCGTGCTCCTCTCGATCCAGGGCGGCTCGAACCTCGGCATCTTCGAGATCAACGACGCGGCGCGCCTCGTCCAGGAGGCGGTGCACGCCGAGGCGAACATCATCTTCGGTGCCGTGATCGACGACACGCTCGGCGACGAGGTGCGCGTCACCGTCATCGCCGCGGGGTTCGACGGCGGAGAGCCGGGCGGAACCGCTCAGGCCGCGATCGCCCAGCCGCGCCAGCAGCAGAGCTCGGCGAGCGAGTCGGCCGCCGAGCCCGTCCCGGCTCCCGCAGCCGCCCCTGCGGCCGGCTCGATCTGGTCGAGCACCCCCGTCGCCGCCCCGGCCCCTGTCGCCGACCCGTCCTTCGACGACGACGACAGCGACCTGGACATCCCCGACTTCCTCAAGTAGTCGTGCCGGATCCGGAGCTGGCCGCGCGCTGGGCCGAGGTCTCCGAGCGGGTCGCCGACGCGACCCGCTCGGCCGGTCGCGAGGCGTCCTCGATCACGACCATCGTGGTGACCAAGTTCCACCCCGTGTCGCTGCTCCGCGACCTCCTCGAGCTGGGCGTCGTCGACTTCGGCGAGAACCGGCACCAGGAGGCGCAGGAGAAGTCGGCCGAGCTGGCGGGGACCGCTGCGCGCTGGCACTTCATCGGGCAGCTCCAGAGTAAGAAGGCGCGCCAGGTGCGCCGCTACGCCGACGCGGTCCACTCCGTCGACCGGCTCGCGCTCGTTCCGCTGCTGGAGGCGGGGGAGGAGCCGCTCGACGTGTTCCTGCAGGTCAACCTCACCGAGGATCCCGACCGCGGGGGAGCGTCGCCCGCCGACGTCGAGCCCCTCGCCGAGGCTCTCGCCCGGGCGCCCGGCCTCACGCTGCGCGGCGTGATGGCGGTCGCTCCGCTGGACGAGGAGCCCCGTCCGGCTTTCGCCCGGCTCCGGTCGATCTCCGACCGCGTGCGCGCCGTGGAGCCCTCCGCCACGGCGATCTCGGCGGGCATGTCGAACGACTTCGCCGAGGCGATCGCGGAGGGTGCGACACACCTGCGAATCGGATCGGCAATCACCGGAGAACGCCCCGCCCGCACCTAACCTCGTGGTGACCCACCTGTGGGAGCACACACGACACGGAGGACACCCCATGGCCAACCCGCTGAAGAAGACGATGGTCTACCTCGGACTCGCCGACGAAGAGGTCGAGTACGAGCGCGCAGAGCCCGTCGAGGCGGCCCCGGCGACGGCCCACCGCGCACCGGTCTCCCCGGTGCAGCCCGTCCCTCCCGTCGAGCCGGTGCAGCAGCCCCGCGCGACGGTCACCCCGCTCCGCAAGCCCACCCCCCAGACCCCGAAGGCGACGGCACCCGCCGAGATGAACGAGATCCTCACCGTCCACCCGAAGCAGTACCGCGACGCGCAGGTCATCGCGGAGAACTTCCGCGACGGCATCCCCGTGATCATCAACCTCTCGCAGATGAGCGATGCGGACGCCCGCCGCCTCATCGACTTCGCGAGCGGACTCTCGCAGGGCCTCTACGGCCGCATCGAGCGCGTGACGAGCAAGGTCTTCCTGCTCTCGCCGTCGCACATCACCGTCGCCGGCGACTCCGCCTCCGCCGAGAGCGACGCCGACGCGTCGTTCTTCGCGAAGTCCTGATCCCGGGGAGCCCTGGCCCCCGGTGACCTCCGTCGTCTCGCTCCTCGGGAGCGTCCTGTACTTCGTGCTGCTGCTCTACTTCTTCGCGATGTGGGCGCGGTTCGTGCTCGACCTCGTCCGCGTGATCCGACGCGACTGGCGCCCCCGCGGTGCCGGCCTCGTCGCCGCGGAGGGCGTCTACACCGTCACGGACCCGCCGATCGGCTTCTTCCGACGCCTGATCAAGCCGGTCTCGATCGGTCCGATCGCGCTCGATTTCGGCTGGAGCCTCACCATGCTCTGCGTCATCGTGGGCATGTACATCGCCACGTGGCTCCAGCGCGCCTGACCGTCCCTGTATCGTTGGCACGTCCGGACGTTCCCCGCGGTGTCAGCACTGCGCCGTGCGCCTGAAGTTGCTAGCTTTAGTCGCGCGTTGTTAAACGTGTACCTACTTGAAATCGAAGGTGGAAAGCCATGGCGCTCACTCCCGAAGACGTTGTCAACAAGCGGTTCCAGCCGACCAAGTTCCGTGAGGGATACGACCAGGACGAGGTCGACGACTTCCTCGACGAGGTCGTCGTGGAGCTCCGCCGCCTGAACCAGGAGAACGAGGAGCTTCGTCAGCGCCTCTCCTCCGGCGACAGCCGCCCCTCGGACGCCCGAGTCTCCGACGCCCCGCGCGAGAGCACTCCTGCTCCCGCCCCGGTGGTCGACGAGGCACCCGAGCCGGAGCCGCAGCCCGAGCCCGAGCCCGAGCCCACCCCGGCTCCCGCACCGGTCGTCGCTCCCGTCAGCTCCTCGCAGTCGGCTCCGGTCGACGAGGCCGAGAGCTCCAGCGGACTCCTGCAGCTCGCCCGCCGCCTCCACGAGGAGCACGTGCGCGAGGGTGCCGAGAAGCGCGACGCTCTCGTCGCCGAGGGCCGTGCCACGGCCGCCCGCATCGTCGCCGAGGCCGAGGCCAAGCAGCGCCAGCAGGTCGCGAAGCTCGAGGAGGAGCGCGCGACGGTCGAGCACCGCATCGACGAGCTCCGCACCTTCGAGCGCGAGTACCGCCAGAAGCTGAAGAGCTACATCGAGGGCCAGCTCCGCGACCTCGACACCCAGCCGGCGTCGACGGAGTCCTCGCTGTCGGGCTTTGGGGCGTAGTCCCGCCGCAGCGGACGTCAGGCCGAGGGTGCTCGTCACCCTCGGCCTCGTCGCGCTCGCGGTCTTCGCGATCGATCAGACCGCGAAGTTCCTGGTCACGACGAACCTGACCCTGGGCGAGGACGTCCACGTCCTCGGCGACGTCCTGATCCTGCACTACGTGAAGAACCCGGGTGCCGCCTTCTCCCTCGCGAGCGGGTCGACCTGGATCTTCTCGATCATCGCGGCGTGCGTCGTCGTCGCCGTGATCTGGTTCTCGCGCCGGATCCGCTCCACCGCGTGGGGCGTCTTCTTCGGCCTGCTGCTCGGCGGCACCCTCGGCAACCTCTTCGACCGGCTGTTCCGAGAGCCCTCCTTCGGGCTCGGACACGTCGTCGACTTCCTCTTCACGCCGTGGCTGCTCCCGGCGATCTACAACGTCGCCGACATCGCGATCTGCACGGCGATGGCGCTGTTCGTCCTCCTGAGCGTGCGGGGCGTCGGCCTCGACGGCACCCGCGAGCGCGCGGGCCGCGACGAGCAGGAGCAGGTCGTCTCCGAGGACGGCGCTCTCGCCGCCCCCGGAGCGGGCGCCCCCGCAGCGGCCTCCTCCGTCGAGGAGGCGGCCCGCGACGCCGACCGCCCCGGCGGACGCTGATGGCGCAGTCCCGAGAGCTGCCGGTCCCGGACGGGCTCGACGGCCTCCGCGTTGACGCGGCCGTCGCGAAGCTGCTCGGCTTCTCGCGCACCTTCGCGGCCGAGGTCGCCGAGGCGGGCGGAGTGAGCGCCGACGGACGGGTCCTCGACAAGAGCGACCGCGTGCACGCCGGCACCTGGCTGAGCGTCGAGTGGAGCCCGCGCGAGGAGCCGCGGATCGTGCCGATGGCGGTCCCCGGCCTCGGCATCGTGCACGACGACGACGACATCGTGGTGATCGACAAGCCCGTCGGAGTGGCCGCGCACCCCGCCGTGGGCTGGGAGGGACCGACGGTGCTCGGCGCCCTCGCCGCCGCGGGCTTCACCGTGTCGACCTCCGGTGCGGCCGAGCGCGCGGGCATCGTGCACCGGCTCGACGCCGGCACGAGCGGCCTCATGGTCGTCGCGAAGTCCGAGCGCGCCTACACGCACCTCAAGCGCGCGTTCCACGACCGCACGGTCGAGAAGGTCTACCACGCGGTCGTGCAGGGCCACCCCGACCCGCTCGCCGGGACGATCGACGCCCCGCTCGGCCGCCACCCGTCCTCGGACTGGAAGTTCGCGGTCCGCGCCGACGGCAAGCCCTCGGTGACCCACTACGAGACGATCGAGGCCTTCCCGTTCGCCTCCCTCCTCGAGATCCACCTCGAGACCGGCCGCACCCACCAGATCCGCGTGCACATGGCCGCCCAGCGCCACCCGTGCGTCGGCGACGCGATGTACGGCGCCGATCCGACCCTCTCGAAGCGGCTCGGCCTCACCCGCCAGTGGCTCGACGCGGTCCGGCTCGGCTTCACCCACCCGGGCTCGGGGGAGTGGGTGCAGTTCGAGGCGTCGTACCCCGACGACCTGGTGCACGCCCTCGAGGTGCTGCGCGGGGAGTGATCCGCGCTCTCCCGGCCGGACCCGCGTCCGGCGCGGTTAGACTTCTTCCCGCCGTGTCCACGGGCCCTCCCGGGTCGCCGGCCATCCCTCCCCTGCCCGCAGTCCGCCGGAGGCGCATCCTTGCCGAGTAACGATTCCTTCGTCCACCTCCACGTGCACAGCGAGTACTCGATGCTCGACGGTGCAGCGCGAGTGAAGCCGCTGATCGACGCGGCGGTCGAGGAGGGCATGCCGGCCATCGCCGTGACCGACCACGGGAACGTGTTCGGCGCCTTCGACTTCTGGCGCACCGCGACGGCGGCGGGGATCAAGCCGATCATCGGCACCGAGGCCTACCTCACCCCGGGGACGCACCGCTCCGACAAGACCCGCATCCGCTGGGGCGACGGCGGAGGGGACGACGTGTCCGGCTCCGGCGCGTACACCCACATGACGCTGCTCAGCTCGACCACGACGGGCATGCACAACCTCTTCCGCCTCTCCTCGCGCGCGTCGATCGAGGGCTACTACTTCAAGCCGCGCATGGACCGCGAGATCCTCTCGCAGTACTCCGAGGGCCTGATCGGCACCACGGGCTGCCCGAGCGGCGAGGTCCAGACGCGCCTGCGCCTCGGCCAGTACAAGGAGGCCCGCCAGGCGGCCGCCGACTACCGCGACATCTTCGGCAAGGAGAACTTCTTCGCCGAGATCATGGATCACGGCCTCGACATCGAGCGGCGGGTGATCGGCGACGTCATCCGGCTCGCGAAGGACCTCGACCTCCCTTTGGTCGCCACCAACGACCTGCACTACACGCACGCGCACGACGCGACCTCGCACGCGGCGCTGCTCTGCGTGCAGTCCGGAACCACCCTCGACGACCCCAAGCGCTTCAAGTTCGACGCGGACGAGTTCTACCTCAAGTCGCCGCGCGAGATGCGCCAGGTCTTCCGCGACCACCCCGAGGCCTGCGACAACACGCTCCTCATCGCGGAGCGCTGCGACGTCCAGTTCGACACCTCGGCGAACTACATGCCCCGCTTCCCGGTGCCGGAGGGCGAGACGGAGGACACCTGGTTCGTGAAGGAGGTCGAGGCCGGACTGCGCGAGCGCTACCCGGACGGCATCTCCCAGGAGGTGCGCGACCGGGCGGACTACGAGACCCGCGTCATCCTGCAGATGGGCTTCCCCGGCTACTTCCTCGTCGTCGCCGACTTCATCAACTGGTCCAAGCGCAACGGGATCCGCGTCGGTCCCGGCCGCGGCTCCGGTGCCGGCTCGATGGCGGCCTACGCGATGAAGATCACCGACCTCGATCCGCTGCGCCACGGCCTGATCTTCGAGCGCTTCCTCAACCCCGACCGCGTCTCCATGCCCGACTTCGACGTCGACTTCGACGACCGTCGCCGCGGCGAGGTCATCCGCTACGTCACCGAGAAGTACGGCGACGAGCGCGTCGCGCAGATCGTCACCTACGGCACCATCAAGGCGAAGCAGGCTCTCAAGGACGCCTCGCGCGTCCTCGGCTTCCCGTTCGGGATGGGCGAGAAGCTGACGAAGGCCATGCCGCCCGCGATCATGGGCAAGGACATCCCGCTCAGCGGCATCAACGACCCCGCCCACGCGCGCTACAAGGAAGCGCTCGACGTGCGCAACGTCATCGCCGAGGACCCGCAGGCCAAGCTGGTCTTCGACACCGCGCTCGGACTCGAGAACCTCAAGCGCCAGTGGGGCGTGCACGCGGCCGGCGTCATCATGTCCAGCGATCCGCTGCTGGACATCATCCCGATCATGAAGCGGGAGCAGGACGGCCAGATCGTCACGCAGTTCGACTACCCCGCGTGCGAGTCGCTCGGGCTGATCAAGATGGACTTCCTGGGGCTGCGGAACCTCACGATCATCGACGACGCCCTCGACAACATCCGCGCCAACCGCGGACAGGACCTCGTGCTCGAGGACCTCGAGCTCGACGACCAGGCCGCCTACGACCTCCTCGCCCGCGGCGACACGCTCGGCGTGTTCCAGCTCGACGGCGGCCCGATGCGCGGCCTTCTCCGACTGATGAAGCCCGACAACTTCGAGGACATCTCCGCGGTCCTCGCGCTCTACCGGCCGGGCCCGATGGGCGCCGACTCCCACACCAACTACGCGCTGCGGAAGAACGGCGTGCAGGAGATCACCCCTATCCATCCGGAGCTCGAGGAGCCGCTCTCGGAGGTGCTCGGAGGGACCTACGGCCTGATCGTGTACCAGGAGCAGGTCATGTCGATCGCGCAGAAGCTCGCGGGCTTCACGCTCGCACAGGCCGACCTGCTGCGGCGCGCGATGGGCAAGAAGAAGAAGTCCGAGCTGGACAAGCAGTTCGAGGGCTTCTCGGGCGGCATGATCGCCAACGGCTACTCGATGGAGGCCGTCAAGACCCTCTGGGACATCCTGCTGCCCTTCTCCGACTACGCCTTCAACAAGGCGCACTCGGCGGCGTACGGCGTCGTCTCCTACTGGACGGCGTACCTCAAGGCGCACTACCCCGCGGAGTACATGGCCGCGCTGCTCACCAGCGTCGGCGACTCCAAGGACAAGATGGCCGCCTACCTCAACGAGTGCCGGCGGATGGGGATCAAGGTGCTCCCGCCGGACGTCAACGAGTCGATCGGCTTCTTCACCGCAGTCGGCACCGACATCCGCTTCGGCCTCGGCGCCGTCCGCAACGTCGGCATGAACGTCGTCGAGGGCATCCGGGCCGCGCGCGAGGAGAAGGGCCGCTTCGAGACGTTCCACGACTTCCTCCGCAAGGTGCCGCTGCAGGTGACCAACAAGCGCACCATCGAGTCGCTGATCAAGGCCGGCGCCTTCGACTCGCTCGGCTCGACGCGCCGCGCCCTGGTCGAGGTGCACGAGGACGCCGTCGAGGCGGCGGTGGGGGAGAAGCGCAACGAGGCGAACGGCCAGGTCGGCTTCGACTTCGACAGCCTCTGGGACGAGCCGCAGGCCGCGATCCAGGTGCCCGAGCGGCCCGAATGGGCCAAGCGCGACAAGCTCGCCTTCGAGCGCGACATGCTCGGGCTCTACGTGTCCGACCATCCGCTCGCCGGACTCGAGACCGAGCTCGCCAAGCACTACAGCACCACGATCGCCGACCTGCTGATCTCGGAGACGATCGCCGACGGCGAGACCGTGGTCGTCGCGGGCCTCGTCACGAGCGTCCAGCACCGCATGGCCAAGGCCTCCGGCAACCAGTACGGGATGATCCAGGTCGAGGACTTCGGCGGCGAGATCACCTGCATGTTCATGGGGAAGGCGTACCAGGAGTTCGCCCCGGCGCTCACGAACGACTCCATCGTCGTCGTCAGAGGCCGCGTCAGCATGCGCGACGACGGGATGAACCTGCACGCGTTCAGCCTGTTCGCCCCCGAGATGAGCCAGGACGGCGACTCGGGACCGCTCACCGTCTCGATGCCCGAGTCGCGCGCGACCACCGACACGGTCTCGCAGCTCAGCGACGTGCTCATCCGCCACTCCGGCCAGACCGAGGTGCGGCTGAAGCTCATCAAGGGCGACACGGCCCGCGTGTTCGAGGTGCCGTTCCCCGTGCGCATCACCCCGGACCTCTTCGGCGAGCTGAAGAGCCTGCTGGGGCCGAACTGTCTGTATTGAATTCCGAGCCGGTCCCTGCCCGGCTCGGCGCGGTCAGCTGGGGAGGGTGGCCGGGTTCGTGAGAGCGTCATGCGTCCAGCTACGACGATCCGCTGGCACGCGGATCGCCGGTTCGCGGTGCCTGTGGCGAGCCGGTCCCCGACCGGCTCGGCGCGGTCGGCTGGGGAGGGTGGCCGGGTTCGTGAGAGCGTCATGCGTCCAGCTACGACGATCCGCTGGCACGCGGATCGCCGGTTCGCGGTGTCTGTGGCGAGCCGGTCCCCGACCGGCTCGGCGCGGTCGGCTGGGGAGGGTGGCCGGGTCGGTGAGAGCGTCGTGCGTACGGCTACGACGATCCGCTGACACGCGGATCGCCGGTTCGCGGTGTCTGTGGCGAGCCGGTCCCTGCCCGGCTCGGCGCGGTCGGCTGGGCAGGGTGGCCGGGTTCTCAAGAGCGTCGTGCGTACGGCTACGGCGATCCACTCGAACGAGGATCGCCGGTTCGCCTCGGAGGGTCGGGCGAGAGGGTGGCGGATCGGAGGGCGAGCCTGCGGCCGCCGGTGTCCTCCTGGTGGTCGAGTAGCCGCGCGGCGGCGTATCGAGACCGGGCGAGCGCCCGTAGATGCTGGTCGAGTAGCCGCGGAGCGGCGGATCGAGACCGGGCGAGGGTCGGGCGGGACGGGGTCCGGGCGGGGGAGCGCGCGGCGAGGGAGCGGGGGAGGGCGGCGCGTAGACTGGGGCGGCCATGATCCAGACTCTCGACCTCCGCGGCCGTCGTCCCTCCTCCGCCGAGCTCCTCGCCCTCGTGCCCCGCAATCCGGGCACGTCCGCCTCCGTCGGGCCCGTCGTCGCCGAGCTGATCGCCGACGTCCGAGAACGCGGCGCGGAGGCGCTCCTCGACCAGGCGGAGCGGCTGGACGGCGTGCGCCCCCCGCACCTCCGCGTGCCCGCCGAGCAGATCGCCGAGGCGCTCGACCGCCTCGATCCGGCCATCCGCAGCGCACTCGAGGAGGCGATCGCGCGCGTCCGCCGCGCCAGCGCCGCACAGATCCCCCCGCCCCGCACCACCGAGCTCGACGACGGCGCCACGGTCACCCAGCGCTGGCAGCCCGTCGCCCGCGCCGGGCTGTACGTCCCCGGCGGCAAGGCGGTCTACCCGTCGAGCGTCGTCATGAACGCCGTGCCCGCGCAGGCCGCCGGAGTCGCCTCCATCGCCCTGGTCTCGCCGCCGCAGAAGGCGTTCGGCGGCTCCGTCCACCCCACGATCCTCGCGGCGGCCGCTCTGCTCGGCATCGACGAGGTCTACGCGGTCGGGGGCGCCGGAGCCGTCGCCGCACTGGCCTACGGCGTCGACTCGATCGGGCTGAATCCCGTCAGCATCATCACCGGGCCGGGCAACGTCTGGGTCACCACCGCGAAGCGCCAGGTGCTCGGCCAGGTCGGCATCGACTCCGAGGCGGGCCCGACCGAGATCCTCGTGATCGCCGACGACTCCGCCGACCCGCGCCTTGTCGCCGCCGACCTGGTCAGCCAGGCCGAGCACGACGAGGCCGCCTCCGCGGTCCTGGTCACCGACAGCGCCGAGCTCGCCGCCGCCGTCGAGCGCGAGGTCGCCGCCCAGGCCGCTGCCACCCACCACGCGGAGCGCGTGGCCATCGCACTAGACGGCCCGCAGTCCGCGCTCGTGATCGTCGACGACCTCGAGCTCGCCTGCGCGTTCAGCGACGCCTACGGCCCCGAGCACCTCGAGCTGCACACGGCCGACCCCGTCGCGACGGCCAAGCGGATCCACGACGCCGGCGCGATCTTCCTCGGTCCGACCACCCCGGTGAGCCTGGGCGACTACCTCGCCGGCTCCAACCACGTGCTCCCGACGCTGGGGCAGGCGCGCTTCTCCTCCGGGCTCGGCGCCTACACCTTCCTCCGGCCGCAGCAGCTGATCTCGTACGACCGCGGTGCGCTCGAGCGCGTCGCCCCGCACATCCGCGCTCTCAGCGACGCCGAGGCGCTGCCCGCCCACGGCGACGCCGTCGACGCCCGCTTCGCCTGAGACCGAGAGGCCCTCGATGTTCTGCCCCTTCTGCCGGCACCCCGACTCCCGAGTGATCGACTCGCGCACGAGCGACGACGGCCTCTCGATCCGCCGCCGCCGGCAGTGCCCGTCGTGCGGCCGGCGCTTCTCGACGACCGAGACCGCGAGCCTCGTCGTGATCAAGCGCAGCGGAGTCGTGGAGCCGTTCAGCCGCGAGAAGATCGTCAGCGGCGTCCGGAAGGCCTGCCAGGGCCGGCCCGTCACCGACACCGATCTCGCCGTCCTCGCGCAGCGGGTGGAGGAGAGCATCCGCTCCACGGGCGCGTCGCAGATCGACGCGAACGACATCGGCCTCGCCATCCTGCCGCCGCTGCGCGAGCTCGACGAGGTGGCCTACCTCCGCTTCGCGAGCGTCTACCAGGCGTTCGACTCGCTGGACGACTTCGAGTCTGCGATCACCCTGCTCCGCGCCGAGCGCACCTCCGTGCCCCACAGCGCCGACGAGATCTGAGGCCCGGGTGTACCCGCTCCTGTTCCGCACCGTCCTGCGCCGCCTCGACCCGGAGCGGGCGCACCACCTGAGCTTCCCGGTGATCCGGGCCCTCGGAGCCCTCGCTCCGGTCCTGCGCCGGACCACCGTCCCGCGCGGAACGCCCGCGGTCGAGACGCTCGGGCTCCGCTTCGAGACCCCGTTCGGCGTCGCGGCCGGCTTCGACAAGGACGCCACCGCGGTCCTGGGCTTCGGTGCGCTCGGCTTCGGACACGTCGAGGTCGGGACCCTGACCGCGCGGGCGCAGCCGGGCAACGACCGGCCGCGCCTCTTCCGGCTGATCGCGGACCGCGCCGTCGTCAACCGGATGGGCTTCAACAACCACGGGGCCGAGGCCGCGGCGCTGCGGCTGATCCGGCTGCGCAGCGCGCGCCGCCGCCCCGTGATCGGCGTCAACATCGGCAAGAGCCGGGTGGTCGAGGTGGACGACGCGATCGAGGACTACCTGATCAGCACGCGCCTTCTCGCGCCGCTCGCCGACTACCTCGTCGTGAACGTCAGCTCGCCGAACACCCCCGGGCTCCGCGGCCTGCAGGAGATCGACCGCCTCGAGCCGCTCCTCGCGGCCGTCAAGGACGCCGCCGACACGACGCCCCTGCTGGTCAAGATCGCCCCCGACCTCTCCGACGACGAGGTCGGCCGGGTCGCCGAGCTCGCCGTCCGCCTGAGTCTGGACGGGATCATCGCGACCAACACGACGCTCTCCCGGGAGGGCCTCTCGACCGATCGTGCCGTGGTCGAGGCGGCCGGCGCCGGCGGCCTCTCCGGTGCCCCGCTGGCCGCGCGCTCGCTCGAGGTGCTCCGCGTGATCCGGGGCGTGGTCCCCGCGGCTTTCTGCGTGATCTCCGTCGGAGGAGTCGAGACGGCCGAGGACGTGCGCGAGCGCCTCGACGCGGGCGCCACCCTCGTCCAGGGCTACACCGCCTTCATCTACCGCGGGCCCCTGTGGGCTCGGGACATCAACCGGGGACTGGCCCGCGCCTCCTGACCCGCCGTGCACGACGAAGGGCCCCGGAGCCGCGCGAGGCGCGACCGCAGGGGCCCTTCGTGGTCCGCCGTCCGACTACTCGGGGAAGGCGCGGCGCTTGACCTGGGGCTTCGGCAGTCGCATGACGCGCAGCTGGAGGGCGCGCATCGCGGCGTACCAGCGGATGCCCTTCTCGACCTTGTCGGCGCCGTAGCGCTCGGCGAGCTTCCGGCGCATCCGCATGCCGAGGAGGATGCAGTCGATCACCGCGAGGAGGAAGAACACCCAGAGGATGACGAGCGTCGCGTACTGCAGCTCCGGCTGCGGGAAGAAGCTCAGCAGCAGGACGACGACCATCACCGGGATGAGGAACTCGCCGAGGCTGAAGCGTGCGTCGACCCAGTCGCGCACGAACTTGCGCTGAGGACCCTTGTCGCGCAGCGGCAGGTAGCGCTGGTCGCCGGCGGCCAGGCCGATGCGGGCCTGCTCGCGTGACACGGCGGCCTTCTCGCGGGCGTCGCGGGCGGCCTGCTTGCGGTCGGTGACGACCAGCGGACGCTTGCGGGCCAGCTCCTGCTCGCGCCGGGTCGGCGTCGGCCGGCCCTTCCCGGGGCCGGGGGAGCCGGCGTCGTCGGGCGTGTCGGTTGCGATCGGGTGCTTGGCCACGGGGAACGTCCTTGGAATCGGGGGTCTCTTAAGATTACCTCCATGGCTCACGACGCTCCGACTCCGCCCGCACTCTCCTCCGACGAGGAGGCCGTCCTCGCCGCCGTCCGCGACGATCTGCCGCGCTCGCTCGCCCAGCTCGGGCAGCTCGTGCGGATCCCGTCCGTCTCGTGGGACGGCTTCGACGCGACCCGCGTGGCCGCCAGCGCCGAGGCCATCGCCGAGCTCGCGCGCGAGACGGGCGTCTTCGATGACGTCGCGATCCACAGCGCCACGATCGACGGCACCGACGTGCTCGGCCAGCCTGCCGTCCTGGCCACCCGCGCCGCCCGCAACGGAGCGCCGACCGTCCTCCTCTACGCCCACCACGACGTGCAGCCGCAGGGCGCCGAGTCGGCGTGGGAGACGCCTCCGTTCGAGCCGACCGTGCGCGGCGACCGCCTGTACGGGCGCGGTGCCGCCGACGACAAGGCGGGAGTCGTGTCCCACCTCGCCGCGGTGCGCGCACTCCGCGAGGTCGCGGGCGAGGACCACGACCTCGGGCTCGTCCTCTTCATCGAGGGGGAGGAGGAGTTCGGGTCGCGCTCGTTCCCCACCTTCCTCCGCGAGCACCACGACGCCCTCCGCGCGGATGCGATCATCGTCGCCGACAGCGACAACTGGGACGTCGACACCCCCTCGCTGACGGTGGGCCTGCGCGGCAACGTCACCTTCACCCTCACCGTCAGCACTCTCGCGCACGCCTCGCACTCGGGCATGCTCGGCGGAGCGGTCCCGGACGCGATGCTCGCGGCGGTCCGACTGCTCGCGACGCTCTGGAACGAGGACGGCTCGGTCGCCGTCGCCGGCCTCACCGAGCACGACGGAGCGGTGCCCGAGACGACCGAGGAGGACCTCCGCCGCGACTCCGGGCTGCTCGACGGGGTCTCGCCGATCGGCACCGGCGCGATCCTCTCGCGCCTGTGGTCGAAGCCGGCCGTCACGGTCACCGGGATCGACGCGCCCAGCGTCGTCGACGCCTCCAACACCCTCGTCCCGTCCGTGCGCGTGAAGATCAGCGCCCGCATCGCCCCCGGCCAGGACGCGGAGGAGGCCTTCGCCGCGATCGAGAGCCACCTGCGGGCGAACTCCCCGTTCGGCGCACACCTCGCGGTCGAGGACGTCGACACCGGCAGCCCCTTCCTGGTCGACGCGAGCGGCTGGGCCGTGGACCTGGTGAAGGGCGCGATGGCCGACGCGTGGGGACGCGAGCCCCTCGAGACCGGGATCGGCGGGAGCATCCCGTTCATCGCCGACCTCGTGCGCGAGTTCCCCGAGGCTCAGATCCTCGTCACCGGTGTGGAGGACCCCGACTCGCGCGCGCACAGCCCCAACGAGTCGCTTCACCTGGGCGTCTTCAAGCGCGCCGCGCAGACCGAGGCGCTGTTCCTGCTCCGCGCCGCCGCTCACCGCGACTGACCACCGGTCGTGGAATACCCGGGTGACCACCCGGGTTGCAGCCGTAGAATCCCGGAAGGCACGACGACCGTTCCGCCCGTCCCCTGAGGAGTGACATGTCAGACACACTGACCGACCAGACGGCGACCCCCCTCGCCACCCCGCCCAGCGCGGCCCACGGCGTCTCGATGACCCCGACCGCCGCCGCCAAGGTCAAGAGCCTGCTCGAGCAGGAGGGCCGCGACGACCTGCGCCTGCGCGTCGCGGTGCAGCCCGGCGGCTGCTCCGGCCTCATCTACCAGCTCTACTTCGACGAGCGCACCCTCGACGGCGACGCCGCGGTGGAGTTCGAGGGCGTCGGCCTCGTCGTCGACAAGATGAGCGTCCCCTACCTCGACGGCGCCTCGATCGACTTCGAGGACACCATCCAGAAGCAGGGCTTCACCATCGACAACCCCAACGCGGGCGGCAGCTGCGCCTGCGGCGACAGCTTCCACTGACGCCGCGCGGCCCCGGGCCGCAGCGCCTCCGAACGGCGTCCGACAGTCCACCCCGGTGGCCCGTCGGGCGCCGTTCGTCATGACTGCACCACTCGGCCGGGACGTCAAGAGCGGGTCGTCGTGCACCGGGCCGCCGGAGCGGAAGGGTAGGCTGGAGCCGGTCTAATACAGTTTCGTGTGAACTGGTCCCCAGTCTTCCGAAAGGTCACCGGTGCGCTTCAATCGCCGAATCCGCAGATGGGTCGCTGCCCCCGTCGCAGGAGCCCTCGCCCTCGTCCTCGCGGGCTGCACGCAAGAGCAGCTCCAGGGCTGGCTCCCCACCGAACCCGGCACGACGAACCACGTCGACCGCGTCATCGGACTCTGGGTCACCTCCTGGATCGTCCTGCTCGCCGTCGGCGTCGTCACGTGGGGTCTCACCATCTGGGCGGTGGTCGTCTACCGCCGTCGCAAGGGGCAGACCGGCCTGCCGGTCCAGCTGCGCTACAACATGCCGATCGAGATCTTCTACACGATCGTGCCGCTGATCCTCGTGATCGGCTTCTTCGCCTTCACCGCGCGCGACCAGGCCGCTATCGAGCAGCCCTACGACGACCCGGACGAGACCATCCAGGTGTACGGCAAGCAGTGGGCGTGGGACTTCAACTACGTCGACGAGGACGTCTACTCCGCCGGTATCCAGGGCCAGTACCAGGAGGGCGGAGACGCCGCCGGCTCGCTCGTCGAGTCCGAGATCCCCACGCTCTACCTGCCCGTCGGACAGAAGATCAAGATCCAGCTCGACGCGCGCGACGTGATCCACTCCTTCTGGGTCGTCGACTTCCTCTACAAGAAGGACATGATCCCCGGCAAGACGAACTACATGTACGTCACGCCTCTCAAGGAGGGGACTTACGCGGGCAAGTGCGCCGAGCTCTGCGGCGAGTACCACTCCGCGATGCTCTTCAACGTCAAGGTCGTCTCGCAGGGCGAGTACGACGACTACATCCAGTCGCTGCGCGACGCGGGCCAGACCGGTCAGCTCGGCGCCGAGTACAACCGCAATTCGAACCTTCCCGGAACCGGCGCGCCGGCCCGCGAGAACGAGGAGTAAGGGAGCATGAGCACCGCTACGGCACCCCGCCCGACGCGCACCGCCGGCACTCCGCCGGTCCAGCGCAAGGCGAACGTCCTCGTCCGCTGGATGACGTCGACCGACCACAAGGTCATCGGGTACATGTACCTGATCACGTCGTTCATCTACTTCTGCATCGCCGGCGTGATGGCACTCGTCATCCGCGCCCAGCTGTTCGAGCCCGGCCTGAACGTGGTCGAGACGCGCGAGCAGTACAACCAGCTGTTCACGATGCACGGCACGATCATGCTGCTGATGTTCGCGACGCCGCTCTTCGCCGGGTTCGCCAACGTCCTGATGCCGCTGCAGATCGGCGCCCCCGACGTCGCGTTCCCCCGCCTCAACGCCTTCGCGTACTGGCTCTACAGCTTCGGCTCGCTCATCGCGGTCGCCGGATTCGTCACCCCGCAGGGTGCGGCGTCGTTCGGCTGGTTCGCGTACGCGCCACTGTCGAGCACGACGTTCTCGCCAGGGCTCGGCGGCAATCTCTGGGTCTTCGGCCTCGCGCTCTCGGGCTTCGGCACGATCCTCGGCGCGGTGAACTTCATCACGACGATCATCACGATGCGCGCCCCCGGCATGACGATGTTCCGGATGCCGATCTTCACCTGGAACATCCTGGTGACGTCGATCCTCGTGCTGCTCGCGTTCCCGGTGCTCGCCGCCGCGATGTTCGCCCTCGGCGCCGACCGGGTGTTCGACGCCCACATCTACGATGCGGCCAACGGCGGTGTCCTGCTCTGGCAGCACCTGTTCTGGTTCTTCGGCCACCCCGAGGTGTACATCATCGCGCTGCCGTTCTTCGGCATCGTGTCCGAGGTCTTCCCGGTCTTCAGCCGCAAGCCGATCTTCGGCTACAAGACGCTGATCTACGCGACCATCGCGATCGCCGCCCTCTCCGTGACGGTGTGGGCGCACCACATGTACGTCACCGGATCGGTCCTGCTGCCGTTCTTCTCGCTGATGACCATGCTCATCGCGGTTCCGACCGGCGTGAAGATCTTCAACTGGGTCGGCACCATGTGGCGCGGATCGGTGACCTTCGAGACCCCGATGATCTGGGCGATCGGCTTCCTGATCACCTTCACCTTCGGTGGACTCACCGGCGTGATCCTCGCGTCGCCCCCGCTCGACTTCCACGTCTCGGACTCGTACTTCGTGGTGGCGCACTTCCACTACGTCGTGTTCGGAACCGTCGTCTTCGCGATGTTCTCGGGCTTCTACTTCTGGTGGCCCAAGTGGACCGGCAAGATGCTGAACGAGACGCTGGGCAAGTGGCACTTCTGGCTGCTGTTCATCGGCTTCCACACCACCTTCCTCATCCAGCACTGGCTGGGCGTCGTCGGCATGCCGCGCCGCTACGCCAGCTACCTGCCCGAGGACGGCTTCACCTGGATGAACCAGGTGTCGACGGTCGGAGCGATGATCCTCGCGGTGTCGCTGATCCCGTTCTTCCTGAACGTGTACATCACCGCCCGCAAGGCGCCCAAGGTGACGGTGAACGACCCGTGGGGCTTCTCCCGGTCGCTCGAGTGGGCCACCTCGTGCCCGCCGCCCCGCCACAACTTCACCTCGATCCCGCGCATCCGCAGCGAGGCCCCGGCGTTCGACCTCAACCACCCCGAGGCCGGCATCCCCGTCGGAATTGGTCCGGCGAAGGACGCTCCGGACGCCCCCACGTACGACAAGTCCGAAGGCACGGTGAAGTAGGGCCATGCGCGCCAACGTCAATCTCTTCTGGCTCCTCGCGGGCTTCTTCCTCCTCGCCGACATCACGTACATCGTGTGGTCGCTGCTCGACACGGGCCAGGTGGAGTGGGTCGGCACCGTCGGCATCGGCCTCTCGGCCGTGCTGGGCGCGTTCATCGCGTTCTACGTCGGCCGCGTCCACAAGGCGCAGGGTGCTGAGCTCCCCGAGGACCGCCTCGATGCGGACATCGACGACGGAGACCCCGAGCTGGGCTTCTTCAGCCCGTGGAGCTGGTGGCCGCTGATCCTGGGCGGTTCCGCGGCTCTCGGATTCCTCGGCCTTGCCGTGGGGTTCTGGATCACCTACATCGCCGTCGGGCTCTTCCTGGTCGCCATCGCCGGCTGGGTGTACGAGTACTACCGCGGATACTTCGCCCGCTAGGGCGCATCGCACGGCCGAGGGCCGGGTGCACGAGGGCTTCGGCTCTGTGCACCCGGCCCTTTCGCTTATCCAGGAGGAAGCGACGCGCGGTCGGGGCCCGGTCGGCTCGGCCATTCGGCTTCGTGCAGGGGCGGCACTCGCCGATCGGTGGCGGATCGGGCCTCCCGGTGAGAGCCGGGACCTCCCGGTGAGGGCCGGGACCGCTCAGTGAGGGATGACGAGGTGAGCTGGATCTCTCGCGGTGTCATGCTGGCGGGACACCGAGGCGTCCTGCGCGGAGGAACTCGTCGGGGCACATCCCGACGGCCCGCGACGTGGAAGCTCGCAGGGGAGTGCAGCGGGCGGCGCCGAGCAGGAGCGTCGGCCCGCGTCATCACCCCTACGGGTCTGCGCTGCGACGGCTCCTGCTCCGGTCGCGGGTGAGCGGGCTACGCCTGTGGCGGCTCTCCTGTGCGCCTGTCGGCGTGCCGACGGCGGTGGCGCGCTACGGATCGCGGATACTGCTGCGCCTGCGGCTGTACTGGGGCTGCTGCGCCTGTTCTGGCGCCTGCGCCGCCCTGCGGGCCTCTTGCACACCGTTCTGAACCCAGTGGAGCCTGCACCCCGACGGAACCGCGCGCGCCCCTGCAGCTCGTGGAGCTCCTCGGTACTTGCTAACGGGTTGTGTGCCGGTCGGCGCGACGACAGGGAGCCTGAGACGCCGCTGCAGCGACGGTCGTCGATGTCCGGAGGTCGCCTCCTCGGTCGCACCGGCGAGCGTCGCCGTCGCCGATCACAGAGGGTTCGACCGTGAGTGGGGGGAGGGCAGTCCTGATAGGCCTGCTGGGGACGGGTGCCCTCGAACCGATGCCGAGTGTCTCGACGTGGACGGGGACGGGGACTTCACCGGACGACGACGCCGCGACAACGGAGACAGGCTGAATCACTCGGTGATCCGAGGGAGGCGGACGTCTCCAGCTCGGCGGTCAGATGGCATCTCGTGATCCGCGGAGCGGGGGCCTCGCCGTCCGGAGGATCGCCTCACGTTCCTGCCGGCTTGTCGCCGTCGAGGCGCTGTGATCCGGTCTCACCGGCTCTCGGTCCACCGCCGACCTCCAACCGCGCCGGAGGACAGGCGCCGCCCCGCTGCGGGAACGACGAAGGGCCCGGACGAATGAACGTCCGGGCCCTTCGGGGGAGGATCAGTGCTCGCTGTGCGAGCTCTCGAGCTCCTTCTGGGTGACGGGGGTGATCCGGTCCTCGAAGAACCAGCGGGAGAGGCCGGCGCGGACGCGCTGCGGGGCGGTGATGCGGCCACGCGAGTCCGGACGGATCATCAGGGGCTCGTACTCGTCCTGACCGACGAGCTTCCAGCGCTCGTACTCGTCGAGCTGCTGGTGCACCTCGATGAACTCGCCGCCGGGGAGGCGGACGATGCGGCCGGACTCGAAGCCGTGCAGCGCGATTTCGCGGTCCTTCTTCTGCAGCGCCAGGCAGATGCGCTTGGTGATGAAGTACGCGATGAACGGACCCGCGATGAGCAGGAACTGCAGGCTGTGGATCACGCCCTCCATCGTGAGGTGGAAGTGCGTCGCGATGAGGTCGGACGAGGCGGCGGCCCAGAGGACGGCGTAGAAGCTGACTCCGGCGGCGCCGATCGCGGTGCGGGTCGCGGCGTTGCGCGGACGGTCGAGCAGGTGGTGCTCGCGCTTGTCACCGGTGATCCACGCCTCGAGGAACGGGTAGAGCATGACCACGGCGATGAACAGTCCGAGACCGACGAGCGGGATCAGGATGTTGAACGACAGGGTTCCGATGCCCGGGATGGCCCACTCGAGTCCCGGCGGGACGAGGCGCAGGGCGCCGTCGGCGAACCCGATGTACCAGTCGGGCTGGGTTCCCGCGGAGACGGGCGAGGGGTCGTACGGGCCGTAGTTCCAGATCGGGTTGATCGTGAACAGCGAGGCGATGAGGACGACGACGCCGAAGACGATGAAGAAGAATCCACCGGCCTTCGCGGCGTAGACCGGCAGCACCGGGTAGCCGACGACGTTCTGCTCGGTCTTGCCCGCACCGGGGAACTGGGTGTGCTTGTGGACGACCACGAACACGAGGTGCAGGGCGATGAACGCGAGCACCAGCGCCGGCAGCAGCAGGATGTGCAGCGTGTAGAGGCGGCCGACGATGTCGGTGCCCGGGAACTCGCCGCCGAAGAGCAGGAACGAGATCCAGGTGCCGACGATCGGGATGCCCTTGACCATGCCGTCGATGATGCGGAGGCCGTTGCCCGAGAGCAGGTCGTCGGGGAGCGAGTAGCCGGTGAAGCCCTCGGCCATCGCGAGGATGAAGAGGACGAAGCCGATGACCCAGTTGAGCTCGCGGGGCTTGCGGAACGCACCGGTGAAGAAGATGCGCAGCATGTGCAGGCCGATCGAGGCCACGAACAGCAGTGCCGCCCAGTGGTGGATCTGCCGCATCAGCAGGCCGCCGCGGATGTCGAAGGAGATGTCGAGCGAGGACGACATCGCCGCCGACATCTCGATGCCCTTGAGGGGCAGGTAGCTGCCCTCGTAGTGCGTCTCGACCATCGAGGCCTGGAAGAAGAAGGTGAGGAAGGTGCCCGACAGCAGGATGATGACGAAGCTGTAGAGCGCGACCTCGCCGAGGAGGAAGGACCAGTGGTCGGGGAAGATCTTGCGACCGAACTCCTTGACGACCGCGGAGATGCTCGTGCGCTCGTCGATGTAGTTCGACGCCGCTCCGACGTACCCCTTCTGGAACTTGCCGGATCCGAGGATGACGCCGTCCTCGGGCTCCGCGGGGGAGCTGGAGGGGCGTGAGGGGGTGGTGGTGGACATGTGAGTCATCGCTCCCAGAAGGACGGTCCGACGGGCTCCGTGAAGTCGCTTCTGGCGACCAGGTAACCCTCGGCGTCGACGGTGATGGGGAGCTGCGGAAGCGGACGCTTCGCCGGGCCGAAGATGACGGCGGCCTCGCGCGTGATGTCGAATTGCGACTGGTGGCACGGGCACAGCAGGTGGTGGGTCTGCTGCTCGTACAGCGCCACAGGGCAGCCGACGTGCGTGCAGATCTTGGAGTAGGCGACGATTCCGTCGTAGTTCCAGGTCTCGCGACCCTCACTGACGATGAGGTCCTCCGGCTTCAGGCGCATCAGGAGGACGGCGGCCTTGGCCTTCTCCTCCAGCTTGCCCTCGGCGTCGTTGAGGCCCTCGGGGATGACGTGGAAGGCGGATCCGAGGGTGACGTCCGATGCGAGGATCGGCGCTCCCGACGGGTCCAGGGTGAGCCTCGTGCCCTCTTCCCACAGGGTGGTCTTGAGGAGGGCGACGGGGTTCTGGTCCTGCGGGCCGAGGCCCCGGAACAGGATCACGGCGGGCAGGGGGAACACGACGAGGGAGGCGATCAGGCTGTTCCGGACGAGGGAGCGGCGGCCGAAGCCGGACTCCTTGTCGGACTGGTCGAAGATCTCGAGCGCACGGGCGCGGGTGGGCTCCGCGCTGCGGACGGGGTGGCGGATGTCGATGCCCTCGTGGTCCGACATCAGCTGCTTGCCCCAGTGGACGGCGGCGATGCCGATGCCCAGGAGCGCGAGGGACATGCCCAGGCCGATGAACAGCGTGTTCAGCCGGACCGACGCGACGTCCTCGGTGATCGGGAACGCCATGTAGGCGGCGACCGCGAAGATCGAGCCCGCGAAGGAGAGGTAGAAGAGCGTGTACACCGTGCGCTCGGCACGCTTCTCGACCTTGGGGTCGAGGTCGGTCATCCGGGGGCGGTGCGGCGGGAGGCCCGGGTCCTGGACGCGGTCCCGCGTCACGACCGCGGTGCCGGCCGGAGCCGTTCCGTGCCCGGTGGCCGACGAGGTGGCGAGGTCCGTGCCACCCTCATCGTGCTCTGCCATGGTTCTCCTTTTCACGCCGTGTCGGCACCAGTCGGTGCCGTGGGTCAGTCGCGCCCGTCAGGGCGCTGCAGTCGTCTAGTTGGATCGGGCGGTGATCCACACCGTCAAGGCCACGATCGCGCCGAGGCCGAAGATCCAGAGGAACAGGCCCTCTGCGACCGGCCCGAGGGAGCCGAGCGCGAATCCGCCCGGGGACGGGTTGGCCTCGATGTACTTGAGGTACGAGATGATGTCGCGCTTGTCCTCGGGCGAGATGTTCAGGTCGTTGAAGACCGGCATGTTCTGCGGGCCGGTGACCATCGCCTCGTAGATGTGCGCCTCGGTCACGCCGCCCAGCGGGGGAGCGAACTTGCCCTCGGTGAGCGCGCCGCCGGCCCCGGCGACGTTGTGGCACATGGCGCAGTTGATGCGGAACAGCTCGGCGCCGTTCGCCGCGTCGCCCTGTCCGTCGAGGACCTCGCCCTCGGGGATCGCGGGGCCGGGGGCCAGCGACGCGACGTAGGCGGCGAGCTCGCCGACCTGCTCGTCGGTGAACTGCACCGGCTTCTCGAGCGCCTGGGGGCCGTGCATCTGCATCGGCATGCGGCCGGTGCCGACCTGGAAGTCGACCGACGCCGCGCCCACTCCGATGAGGGAGGGAGCGTTGTCGGTGCCCGCGGCGTCGAGGCCGTGGCAGGTGGCGCAGTTCGCGGCGAAGAGCTTCGAGCCCTCGTCGATCGTCTGCTGGCTGGTGGACGACGTCTCCGCGGAGGCGGACGTCGCGACGCCGACCGCGGCGTAGGTCCCGCCGGTGAGCCCGAGGCCGATGGCGATCAGGGCCAGGGTGGCGAGCGGGTGGCGGCGACCCTTCTTGGCTCGGCTCTTCGTCTTCGGGGAGGCCATCGAGGCGTCCTTCCTGCGGGGGTCGGGAGTGGAGTGGGGCATCGGCGGGCGCGTCACTTGAGGAAGTAGATGACGGCGAACAGGCCGACCCAGACGACGTCGACGAAGTGCCAGTAGTACGAGACGACGATGGCGCTCGTCGCCTCCTTGTGGCCGAAGTTCTTGACCGCGAAGCCGCGGCCGATGACGAGGAGGAACGCGATGAGGCCGCCGGTGACGTGCAGGGCGTGGAAGCCGGTCGTCAGGTAGAAGGCGGAGCCGTAGGCGTTGCTGGAGAGCGTGACGCCCTCGGAGACGAGGGTCGCGTACTCGAGCACCTGGCCGGAGACGAAGACCGCGCCCAGGGCGTAGGTGAGGAAGAACCACTCGACCATGCCCCACTTGAACGGGCTGAGGCCCGTCGCACGCGGCTGCAGCCGCTCGGCGGCGAACACGCCGAACTGGCAGCTGAACGACGAGGCCACGAGGATCACCGTGTTCACGCCCGCGTAGGGGACGTTGAGGATCTGGGTCTCGGCGCCCCAGAGCTCGGGGGAGGTGCTGCGCAGGGTGAAGTAGATCGCGAAGAGGCCGGCGAAGAACATGACCTCGCTGCCCAGCCAGACGATCGTTCCGACCGCGACCGGGTTGGGTCGGTTCACTACGGGCGCGGTGGCCGTGGGGGAGAGAGAGGTGCTCGTCACACAGACCATTATGGCCGATGGCAGGGGAGGGAAGTCGCACTAGCCGGGAGGCGATCCTCGTCGCATAATCTGGGAGCCATGTCGGAAACCCTGTCCTGGCCGCACGTTCTCAGCGCACTCCTCGAGTCCTCCGATCTGAGCGTCTCCGAGGCGACGTGGGCCATGGAGCAGGTGATGGAGGGCGCGGCGACTCCGGCGCAGCTCGCCGGACTGCTGGTGGCCCTCCGGGCGAAGGGCGAGACCGTCGACGAGATCGTCGGCTTCCGCGACGCGATCCTCGACCACGCGGTGCCGCTGGACGTGGACCCGATGGCCCTGGACATCGTCGGGACGGGCGGGGACCGCTTCGGGACCGTCAACATCTCCTCCACCGCGTCGATCATCGCGGCCGCCGCCGGCACGCCCGTCGTGAAGCACGGGAACAAGGCCGCGTCCTCCTCCTCCGGCTCCTCCGACGTGCTCGCGGCACTCGGGGTCGACCTCTCCCTCTCTCCCGAGCGGGTGGCCGAGGTGTTCCGGCGGACGGGGATCGCCTTCGTCTTCGCGTCCCTCTTCCACCCCGGCTTCCGGCACGCCGGTCCGGTGCGCGCCGAGCTGGGCGTGCCGACGGTGTTCAACTTCCTCGGCCCGCTCTGCAATCCGGCGCGTCCCGAGGCCTCGGCGGTCGGAGTGGCGCACCTCGACCGGGTGCCGCTGGTCGTCGGCGTGTTCCGGACGCGCGGGGCGACGGCTCTGGTGTTCCGCGGGGACGACGGCCTCGACGAGCTCACCACCACGGGTCACAGCCACATCTGGGAGGTGTCGCGCGGCTCCGTGGTCGAGCACGACCTCGACCCGCGCGACCTGGGCCTGCCCCGCGCGCGGATCGACGAGCTGCGCGGCCGCGACGCCGCCTACAACGCGAGCGTGGTGCGCTCGGTGCTCGCGGGAGACGGCGGCCCCGTCCGCGACATCGTCCTTCTGAACGCGGCCGCGGGCCTCGCGGCGTTCGACCTGGCGCGCGACCCGGACCTGGTGCGCACGCCCGTCCTGGAGCGCCTGCGGACGTCGATGGACCGCGCGGCGGAGGCCGTCGACTCCGGGGCCGCCACGGCCAAGCTCGAGGAGTGGGTCCGCGAGACGCAGCGCGCCGTCGTCCCGCTGCCGTAGGCGCGAGCGCAGGGCGTAACGTGGGGCTGCTGTCCGCGACGGTGCGGGCGGCGATCCACCACGCGCCGGATCGCCCGCAGGTCACGGGACGCCCGAGTGGTGGCCCGATCCTGGAGGAGACCTCGATGAAGAAGCTCATCAACGACCCGAAGAACGTCGTCACGGAGTCGGTGGCCGGCTTCGGCCTGGCGCACGCCGACCTGGTGCGGGTGGTGCCGGATCCCCTGTTCGTGGTGCGGGCCGACGCGCCCCGCTCGGGCAAGGTGGGCATCGTCAGCGGAGGCGGCAGCGGGCACGAGCCGCTGCACGCGGGCTTCGTCGGATTCGGGATGCTGGACGCCGCCGTCCCGGGTCCCGTCTTCACCTCGCCCACGCCCGACCCGATCGTCGCGGCCACGCAGGCCGTCGACGGCGGCGCGGGTGTGCTGCACATCGTGAAGAACTACACGGGCGACGTCCTGAACTTCGAGACCGCGGCCGACCTCGCCGGCGCCGAGGGGATCGAGGTGCGCAGCGTGATCGTCGACGACGACGTCGCGGTGAAGGACTCGCTCTACACCGCGGGCCGCCGCGGGGTGGCCGGCACCGTGCTGGTCGAGCGGATCGCGGGCGCCGCGGCCGAGCGGGGCGACTCCCTCGACGAGGTCGCGACGATCGCCGAGACGGTGATCGCGAACGTGCGCTCGATGGGCGTCGCCCTCACGCCGTGCATCGTCCCGCACGCGGGCGAGCCGAGCTTCGAGCTGGGCGAGGACGAGATCGAGATCGGCATCGGCATCCACGGCGAGCCCGGCCGGGAGAAGATCGCGCTGGAGCCGGCCGACCGCATCGTCGACCGGATCCTCGGTCCGATCCTGGAGGACCTGCCGTTCTCCTCCGGGGACGAGGTGCTGCTCCTGGTGAACGGCATGGGCGGCACGCCGCAGATCGAGCTGTACCTCGCCTACCGCCGCGCAGCCGAGGCGCTGGCCGAGAAGGGGATCACCGTCGCACGCAGCCTCGTCGGCAACTACACGACGTCGCTCGAGATGCAGGGCTTCTCGCTCACCGTCCTCAAGCTCGACGACGCCCTGACCGAGCTGTGGGACTCCCCGGTGCAGACCGCGGCGCTGCGGTGGGGACGCTGAGCGCCCGCGCGCACACCATGACCGGAACGACAGCCGCAGGAGCGGCGCACGAGGAGGAGACGACCATGCAGGACGCACAGGGAGCCGGGCTCGACGCGGCGTGGGCGACGGCGTGGATCCGCCGCGCCGCCGAGTCGATCGCGGAGCACCGGGTCGAGCTGATCACGCTCGACCGGGCGATCGGCGACGGGGACCACGGCGAGAACATGGACCGCGGCTTCCAGGCGGTGGTCGCGAAGCTGGACGCGGCGCCGGAGCAGGGGCTCCCGGCGGACGTGCTCAAGCTGGTCGCGACGACGCTCATCTCCACCGTCGGCGGCGCCTCGGGCCCGCTGTTCGGCACGGCGTTCCTGAAGGCCTCCGCCGCGGTCGCGGGCGAGGTCGCGCTCGAGGGTGCGGACGTCGCAGCGCTCCTGGCCGCGGCGAGGGACGGCATCGTGCTCCGCGGCAAGGCCGAGGTGGGCGACAAGACGATGGTGGACGCGTGGACGCCGGCGGTCGACGCGGCCGCGGCCGCCGCCGAGGAAGGAGCGGCTCCGGCCGACGTCCTCGCCGCGGCGGCGGAGGCGGCGCAGAGCGGAGCGGAGTCGACGGACCCGCTGGTCGCCCGCAAGGGACGAGCCAGCTACCTCGGCGAGCGCGCCATCGGGCACCGTGATCCCGGCAGCGTGTCGACCGTGCTCCTGCTCCGCGCAGCGGCCGAGGCGGCGGCGTGAGCGTCGGGCTGGTCCTGGTCTCGCACAGCGCGCAGCTGGCGGAGGGGCTGGTCGAGCTCGCGGAGCAGATGGCGGCCTCGGTCGCGCTGGTCGCCGCGGGCGGGACGGACGACGGCGGCATCGGCACCAGCTTCGACCGCATCACGGCGGCGCTGGCGGAGGCGGACTCCGGCGAGGGGGTCGTCGTCCTCTGCGACCTCGGCTCGGCGATCATGACGGCGGAGACCGCGGTCGAGTTCCTCGGCGACGAGGCGCGCGCCCGGGTCCGGATCGCCGACGCCCCGCTGGTGGAGGGGGCGGTCGCGGCCGCCGTCGCCGCGGGCACGGGGGCGTCGCTGGACGAGGTGCTCGCCGCCGCGGAGTCGGCCCGGGGCGAGGCGCTCGCTGCTCCCGCCGAGGAGGCTCCGCCCGGTGACGAGCGCGTGCAGCGCCGCGTCCGCCTCATCAACCCGAACGGCCTGCACGCCCGTCCCGCGGCCGACTTCGTGACGCTCGCCGCCACCTTCGACGCCCGGATCGACGCGAACGGCAAGGACGCCACGAGCCTGCTCGGCGTGATGTCGCTGGGGCTCGACCGCGGGGACGAGGTCGTCCTCTCGGCGTCGGGGCCGCAGGCCCAGGAGGCGGTCGGCCGGCTCGGCGATCTGGTCGAGTCGGGCTTCGGCGAGGTGTAGCGCGCCGTCGACCGGTCCAGGGACCGCGGAGGCGCCTCCTCCTACGCTGAGCGCATGGCCCTCCGCGGAACCCGACCCCCGTCCGTCCTGCTCCGCCGACTCGTCACCGTCCCGCGGGTCGTGCGCCGGGCGGACGCTCGTGCGGCCCGGCGGCTGAACGCCCGTCGCCCGTCGCCCGTCGTCGACGGGGCGCTCGTGGGGCTCTCCCGGGCCGCGGACCACGGAGTCCTCTGGGCCGGCGTCGGCGTCCTGCTGCTCCTGGCGGGCCGTCCCCGCGAGGCTCTGCGGGGGACCGCCTCGCTCGCCGCGGCCAGCGCGCTCGCGAACCTGGTCGGCAAGCGCGTGTTCGGCGGCGACCGGCCGCTCCTCGTCGACGTCCCGGTCGGCCGGCGCCTGGCGACGGTGCCGACGTCGGCGTCCTTCCCCTCGGGGCACGCGGCGAGCGCCGCTGCCTTCGCCGCCGGGGTCGCGCTCGAGTCGCCCCGAGTGGGGGCGGCGGTCGCCCCGCTCGCCGCCGCCGTGGCCTTCTCCCGCCTGCACGTCGGCGTCCACTGGCTCTCGGACGTCCTCGGCGGCGCGGCGCTCGGCGCGGCGGTCGCGGTCGTCGGCCGAGCCGTCCTGCCGGCCGAGCCGCGCCACGTGCCCGTCTCGGAGCGCGCGACCCGGCCCCCCGTCGACCGCAGCCCGCTGGGGGACGGCGCCGCCCTCCTCGTGGTCCTCAACCCCGGCGCGGGCCGGGACTCGCACCGCCCCGATCCCGAGCCGCTGGTCCGGGCCCGGTTCCCGAAGGCGCGCGTGCACCGGCTGACCGAGGGGGAGGACCTCGCCGACGTGGTGCGCGAGGCGCGCTCGGGGGACTCTCCGCCCCGGGTGCTCGGGATCTACGGCGGGGACGGGACCATGTCGGTCGGTGCCGCTCTCGCCCGCGCCGAGGGGATGACGCTGCTCGTGCTGCCGGGCGGGACCATGAACCACTTCGCGAAGGCGCTGGGGCTGCTCACCGTCCAGGACGCGCTCGACGCGGCGACGATCGGCGAGCGCCGCGACGTCGACGTGGCCGAGGTCGTCGCGGACGGGGGAGACCCGGTCACGGTGCTCAACACGGTCTCGATCGGCGTCTACCCGGAGTTCGTCGCGGCCCGCGAGAAGCGCGAGAAGCGGATCGGGAAGCCGCTCGCCGCCGTGATCGCGGCCCTCTCGGTCGTGCGGCGCACCGATCCGTTCGAGCTCCGGCGCGACGGGCGCACGCAGCTCGTCTGGTCGTACTTCGTCGGGGTGAATCAGGAGCACCCGCGCACGGCCGCCCCGCTCGCCCGGCGTCGGCTCGACGACGGCCACCTCGACGTGCGCATCCTGCACTCAGGACGGACTCCTCGCACCCGGGGAGCGTTCTCGCTCCTGCTCGGCCGTACGGCGACCCCGGTGGTCGGCCGTGTGCCCGGCTGGCGGACACCGGTGGTGGAGTCGTTCTCGACGCCGGAGATCACCGTCGGCGCGCGCCGGCCCGCGGGGGACGACCCCGAGTGGGCGCACGACGGCGAGATCGAGCGCTTCGACGGCTCCCGCGACGGATTCGACGAGGCCGTGGTGCGGATCGTGCCGCTGGGCCTGCGGGTCTACGCGGCCGCCGACTAGGGGGCGGTGCCGGCCCGGTCCCCGCCGTCCGGATCCGCCAGCAGCTCGGCCAGCGCGTCGAGGGCGGCGACCTGCCCGGCCACCACCAGCGAGCGGGCCTCGACGAGCGGGTGCCACCGGGCGTCCTCCAGCTCGGGGAAGCTGCGCAGCACGCCGGAGCCCCGCGGCCACTCCAGCTCGAAGGTGTTGCTCGCGACGAAGGCGGTGTCCGCGTGTCCGCGCCCGGCGAAGACCGTGACGGTCTTGGCCGCGCTCTGCCGGAACGCGCCGAGGAGGGTCAGCTCCCCGACGGGCGGAGGAGCGCCGGTCTCCTCCTCGAACTCGCGGCGCGCGGCGTCCAGCGGCGTCTCGTCGCCCGTGTGCACGCCCTTCGGGATCGTCCACGCGCGGGGGCGCCGGGTCCAGAAGGGGCCGCCCATCCGCCCGAGGAACACCTCGGTGCCGGAGGGGCCCTCGCGGTGCAGCAGGATCCCCGCGCTCGTCACCGCGGCCATCGCGTCTCTCCGGTCATCCCGCCATCCTGCCCCGCGCCCGTGGAAGGATCGGAAGGACCCGCCCGCGACCGCACGGAGTGAACCATGCTCGACCAGGAGATCCTCCGACAGCTGCGCGACGCGCTCGGAGACGCGGTCCTGACCGAGGGCCCCGGGTTCGAGGCCGTGCACACCGACAAGTCGGGCTTCTCCGCACCGGGTCGCGCGCTCGCGCTCGTCGCTGCGCGCTCGGTCGAGGACGTGCAGGCGGCGCTGCGCATAGCGACGGAGCACCGGCTCCCGGTCGTGCCGCGCGGAGCGGGAACGGGCCTCGCTGCCGGGGGAGTGGCGAGCGGGGGAGCGCTCGTCCTCTCGACCGCCGCGATGGACCGCATCCTCGAGGTGTCGCTCGAGGACGAGCTGGCGGTGGTCGAGCCCGGGGTCATCAATCAGGCGCTGTCGGACGCTGTCGCTCCGCACGGCCTCGTGTTCTCGCCCGACCCCGCGAGCCGCGCGATCTCGAGCATCGGCGGCAACATCGCGACGAACGCCGGGGGGCTGCTGTGCGCCAAGTACGGCGTGACCCGGGAGGCGGTGCTCGGGTTGACGGTCGTCCTCCCCGACGGGCGACTGCTCCGCACCGGCCGCCGCAGCGTGAAGGGAGTCACAGGGTACGACCTCACCGCGCTCCTGACCGGCTCCGAGGGGACGCTGGGCGTCATCGTGGAGGCCACCGTGAAGCTCCGCCCGATCCCGACCGGGCGCGTGGTCACGGTCGGCGCGTACTTCCCGAGCGTCGTCGCCGCGGCCGCCGCCTCCGCCGCGATCACCGCCGCGCGGCTCCGTCCCGCGGTGATGGAGCTGATGGACGAGGCGGCGCTCGCCGCGATCTCGCGCTACACCGGAGCGATGCTGGACCGCGGTGCCGCCTACCTCCTCGTCCAGACGGACGGCGGAGGAGCGGCGGAGGAGTCGCAGCGCGTCCTCGAGATCGTGACCGCCTCCGGGGGCGCCGCCGAGGCGACCGAGGACCCGGCCGAGGGTGAGGCTCTGCTGGCCGTCCGCCGGGCCTTCCACCCGGCGCTCGAGGCGGAGGGCCGCGTGCTGATCGAGGACGTCTGCGTGCCCCGCTCCGCGCTGCCGGCGATGTTCGCGGCGATCCGCGGCATCGAGGAGCGGACGGGGCTCAGCATCCCCACCGTCGCCCACGCGGGGGACGGGAACCTCCACCCGAACTTCGTGCTGCCCGCGGGGGACGGACCCGTGGGGGAGGACGTCTGGGACGCCGCCGCGGAGCTCTTCCGCACGGCCCTGGCCCTCGGCGGCACGCTCACGGGCGAGCACGGCGTGGGACTGCTCAAGCAGCGCTGGCTGGCGGAGGAGCTGGGCGAGGACTCGCTGGCGCTCCAGCGCGGGATCAAGGCCGTGTTCGACCCGCTGGGGATCATGAACCCGGGGAAGGTCTTCTGAGGAGGGCGCCCCGGGCTACAGCAGCTCGGCCGTGATCATCGAGGCGGTGAGCACGATCGTCGCCGCGGACATGAGCCAGTAGAGGACCGTCTCGCGCCAGGACCCGGAGGAGCCCAGGACGGGCAGCGCGGCGTAGCCTCCGGTGGTCCAGACGTGGCGCAGCGGTGTCCGGCGCAGGCGCCGCGGCAGGCGCACGCGCAGCGGCCACAGCCAGTTGATCCCGCCGGTCGTGAGGGCGTCGCCGGCCACGTGCACGAGGTAGCCCAGCGTCGCGGCGACCCGGAGCCACGCCCAGGTGCCGTCGGCGAGCGCGACGAGCAGGACCGTGACGACCGTCGCCCCGGCCCAGGCGATGCGCCAGGAGGGGGCGGCCCGGACGGCCTTCGCGGCGAAGGCGAGGGCGGGCAGCGTGAGCACGGCGGCCACGGCGACGGGGCCGACGACCGGCACCGGGAAGCGCAGCGCCGTGAGCACCGGCACCAGGTACCAGACGACGGCGACCGCGAGCAGCGAGTGCATCCCGTGCCGGTGCCCTCCGCTGATCCGGCCCGCGGTCGCCGTGAGCAGGGAGGCGCCCGGCGCCGAGCGGGAGACGGTCGCGCTCGCGTGGTCCGCGTCGGGCACCAGGGCCCAGCCGGCGGCGACTCCGAGGCCGACCAGTCGGAGGTCGAGCGGGAGACCCGCGAGGCCGAGGGGCCCGGCGACGGCGGGCACGGAGGCGGCGACGGCCCAGGCGAGCGCACCGGAGACGGCGTGCGAGCGGCCCATCATCGCGGGTCGGCTCCTTCGACTGGGCGCTGCGAGGCCGGAGGACGACCGCGGCGGGACGAGAGAACCCCCGGCCGAGTGCGTGAGCACGGACCGGGGGTGAGGGTGGGCGATACCGGACTCGAACCGATGACCTCTTCCGTGTGAAGGAAGCGCGCTACCAACTGCGCCAATCGCCCAGGGGGACGTGCTGGACGACCCGAGAGACGATCGTAGCGGATCCGCGGGGCCCGGATGCACCGCCGACGCCCGCCACGCCCGGGTGAACGGACGGCGACGAGCCGGTTTCGCGCGGAAAGACGCGGATCGGACTCCGAGCGGCGGGATCGGCGTCCGCTCGATTTGGATTCCGGCGCCGCTGTCGTATACATTCTTCTAGGTCGAGCCGGGCAGCGAAAGCGCCGGACAGACAGCAAGACAGCACGACACGCAAGACGGCAACACCAGTACGACCTACATGCGGATGTGGCGCAGCGGTAGCGCATCACCTTGCCAAGGTGAGGGTCGCGAGTTCGAATCTCGTCATCCGCTCGAACACCGGTCCTCGGACCGGCGTCATCGGGACGGCACCCTCGGGTGCCTCCCACCTGGTCGGCCCTCGGGCCGCCGACACCGAATCCCGTACACGGTGGATTGGCCGAGAGGCGAGGCAGCGGCCTGCAAAGCCGTATACACGGGTTCGAATCCCGTATCCACCTCGATCGTTCACCGAACGAGGCGCTCCGCACGGAGCAACGGGCGATTGGCGCAGCGGTAGCGCGCTTCCCTGACACGGAAGAGGTCACTGGTTCGATCCCAGTATCGCCCACCACGAGAACCCCCGGCCCCTGGCCGGGGGTTCTGTCGTTCCCGGCTCCGGCGCTACCCTCGCAGGATGCCCGCCCCGATCCCCGTCGACGACCAGGGCACCCTCCTGCGGCTCGTCTCGCGGGACGACGGACCGGCCCTCGCCGCCGCGTACCGGCGCAACCGCCGGCACCTCGCGCCCTGGGAGCCGACGCGCTCGACCCGCTTCTTCGAGGCGGGGGGCCAGACCGACGCCGTCGCGGACGCGCTCGCCGCGCACCGGGCCGGCAGCGTCCTCCCGCTCGTCCTCGACGCGGGCGGCGTGATCGTCGGTCGGCTGACTCTCGCGAACATCGTCCGCGGCGCCTTCGACAGCGGCGATCTCGGCTACTGGCTCGACAGCGGTCTGCAGGGCCGCGGCGTGATGACCCGCGCGGTCGGAGCCGTCCTGCGCACCGCGCGTGAGGATCTGGGGCTGCACCGCGTGCAGGCCGGGACGCTCCTCCACAACGTCGGATCGCAGACCGTGCTGCAGCGCAACGGCTTCGAGCGGATCGGCGTCGCGCGGCGCTACCTGCGGATCGCCGGGGAGTGGCAGGACCACGTCCTCTTCCAGGCGCTGCTCGAGGGCGGCCCGCTCCAGCCTCCGCCGACTCCGCTCGTCTAGGGTGAGCGGCGCCGGCCTTCTCCCGGCGCTCCGAGCGGGAGGGACGCGCCCATGACCACGCGGCACATCGGCGGACGAGAGTTCGACTTCGAGCGGCAGGTGGCCGTGATGGCGGTCGTGAACCGCACACCCGACTCCTTCTACGACAAGGGCTCCACCTTCGCCCTGGACAGCGCCATCGCGGCCGCCGTGCGCGCTGCGGAGCTCGGCGCCGACTGGGTCGACATCGGCGGAGTGCCGTTCGGCCGCGGCCCCGCTGTCACGCTCCAGGAGGAGCTCGACCGGGTCGTCCCCGTCGTGGCGGGCATCGCGGAGCGGAGCGACGTGGTCGTCTCGGTGGACACGACGAGCGCCGAGGTCGCGCGCGCGAGCATCGCCGCGGGCGCCTCCGTCATCAACGACACGAGCGGGCTGCACGACCCCCGGATGCTCGAGGTCGTCGCCTCCTCCTCCGCTCAGCTCGTCATCACCCACAGCGTGGGCGCCCCCCGCAGCGAGCCGGAGAGACCCGAGTACGACGACGTCGTGGCGACAGTGGTCGACCATCTGCGGAGCCGCGTCGATCGCGCGCTCTCGGGTGGAGTGCCTGCCGGGAGGATCATCGTCGATCCGGGTCACGACCTGAACAAGAACACCGTGCACACGCTCGAGCTCACCCGCCGGCTGGGCGAGGTGGCCGCGCTCGGCTTCCCGGTGCTCGCCGCGGTGTCCAACAAGGACTTCATCGGCGAGGCGCTGGACCGGCCGCAGGGGGAGCGCCTCGAGGGCTCCCTCGCCGCCGCGGTGATCTGCATCCTGAACGGTGCGCGGATCGTGCGCATGCACGACGTGCGCCAGGCGGTGGACGCCGTGCGGATGACGGAGGCGGTGCTGGGCTGGCGGGCGCCCGTCTTCCTCCGCCACAACGTGGAGCCGGCGGCGTGAGCGCCCGCATCGACGGCCTGTCGCAGGCCGGGCAGGACCTGTCCGACGAGGCTCTGCTGGCCCTCTACGCGGACGGGGCGGGCGAGGAGTGGCTCCGGGTCAACTTCGTCGCGAGCGTCGACGGCGCGGTCACCCGTGACGGCGTCTCGGGCGATCTCGGGGGCGCGGCGGACCTGCGCGTGTTCGACCTGCTCCGCCGGCTCGCCGACGTCGTGCTCGTCGCGGCCGGCACGGTGCGGACCGAGGGCTACGGCCCGATGGTGCTGAGCGACGAGTCCGTGCGGTCCCGGCTCGGCACCGGGCTCGCCCCGCAGCCCGTCTTCGCGATCGTCTCGGGGTCGCTCGACCTCGATCCCGACTCGCGGATCTTCACCGAGGCGCCGGTGCGCCCGATCGTCGTGACCACCGGCTCCTCGCCGGCCCGCCGCCGCGCGGAGCTCGCCGAGGTCGCCGACGTGCTCGTCTGCGGCGACGCAGAGCTCGACGCGACGCGGATGCGGGCGCAGCTCGCGGAGCGGGGGCTCGGCAGGATCCACTGCGAGGGCGGTCCGTCGCTGCTCGGGACCCTCCTCGCCGCGGACGCCGTCGACGAGCTCTGCCTGACCGTCGCTCCGACGCTCGAGGCGGGGGACTCCGGGAGGCTCGCCCGCGGCGACGTCCCCGGACCGCGCCCGCAGCACCTGGCGCACGTGCTCAGCGCCGGCGACACGCTGCTCCTGCGCTACCTCCGCCGGCGCTGACCCGCGCTACTCGTGGCGCCGCTCGTTCCCGTCGCGCTTGGCCTCGGAGGCCGGACGGGCGGCGATCACGGGGTGGGCGCCGGTGAAGCCGTCACGGGCGGACGCGATCGCCAGGATGCGCGGCTTCGCGACGTGCCAGCCCACGATCAGGGCGGGCACGCCGACCACCGCGACGATCCCCACGGTCCAGGTGCCGGTCGGGAAGTCGACGGCGATGAGGACCACCACGATCACCAGGAACGCCAGGGTGAGCCACGAGGTCACCGGGGCGCCGGGCATCCGGAAGGACGGGCGCTCCAGGCGCCCCTGGGCCGCCCAGCGCTGCAGCTGCATCTGGCAGAGGACGATCATGCCCCAGCCCGTGACGATGCCCAGCGCCGAGACGTTGAGGACGATCTCGAAGGCCTCGGACGGCACGAAGAGGTTCAGCACGATCCCGATCAGGGTGATGCTCGCCGTGAGCAGGATGCCGCCGTAGGGGACGCCCTGCTTGTTCATCCGGCCGGTGAAGGCGGGGGCGGAGCCGTTGAGCGCCATGGAGCGGAGGATGCGGCCGGTCGAGTAGAGCCCGGCGTTGATGCTGGAGAGCGCGGCCGTCAGCACGACGAAGTTCATGATCGATCCGGCGATCTCGCCCGAGGAGCCGTCGCCCAGCGAGCTGAAGAACGTGACGAACGGGCTCTCGCCCTTCGAGTAGGCCGTGTAGGGCAGCAGCAGCGTCAGCAGCAGCACCGAGCCGACGTAGAAGACGGCGATGCGCAGGATGACCGAGTTGATGGCGCGCGGGATGACCTTCGCCGGCTCCGCGGTCTCGCCCGCCGCCGTGCCGACCAGCTCGACTCCGGAGTAGGCGAACACCACGCCCTGGACGACCAGGACGCTGGCGATCAGGCCGCCGGGCAGGATGCCGCCGTTGTCGTTCCAGAGGCTGATCCCGGGGTCCACGGAGACGCCGCCGGACTGCAGCGGCCAGCCCGCGGCGAGCACGACGACGCCGATCACCAGGAAGACCACCAGCGCCGTGACCTTGATGAGCGCGAACCAGAACTCCAGCTCCCCGAAGACCTTGACCGAGACGAGGTTCAGCGAGAGCACGACGACCAGGGCGATGAGTGCGAGGAGCCACTGGGGCACGGAGGAGAAGAGCGACCAGTACTTCACGTACAGGGCCACCGCGGTGACGTCGGCGATCGCGGTCATCGCCCAGTTCAGGAAGTACATCCATCCGGCGACGAAGGCGGCCTTCTCGCCCAGGAACTCGCGGGCGTAGGAGATGAAGGAGCCCGAGCTCGGCCGGTGCAGGACCAGCTCGCCGAGCGCGCGGAGGATCAGGTAGGCGAAGACGCCGCAGACCGCGTACACGACGACGAGCGAGGGACCGGCGGTGGCGAGTCGGCCGCCCGCGCCGAGGAAGAGGCCGGTGCCGATCGCGCCGCCGATGGCGATCATCTGCAGCTGCCGGGGCTTGAGCCCGGGACGGTAGCCCTCCTGCTCCTTCGAGAAGTCGGGCTGCACGGGCCCGCGGTCGTCGTCGCTCTGCGTCACGGGGGCTCCCTCGTCACCGGATCGCGCCGGGCGGCTGCTCCGGCACGCCCGTCAGGGTAAGGGCGCGCTGCTCGGAGGAGGCGGGTGGCGCGGTCCGCGGCATGCGGATCCTCTCAGGATCGGGGCGCCTACCCTGAGGGCATGAGCGGTCCGGACCTCGCACGGCAGTCCTCGCTCGAGGGCGTCCGGATCCCGTCGCCGGCGAGGCGCCTGAACGGCGGCACCGATCCGGCGCTCGTCTGGCGCAACGAGCTCGACGGGCTGACCTTCCGCGTGGACGCCGGGTACCTGAAGTGGAATCCCCGGTCCACGGGCGTCGACCTCCGTCGCGAGATCGCGCGTCTGCGCTGGCTGGAGGGGCGGATCGACGCGCCCCGGATCCTGGAGGCGGGCGAGGACGAGGAGGGGCAGTGGCTCCTCACCGCACCGCTGGCCGGGCGGAGCGCCGTCGACCCGGAGTGGACAGCCCGGCCGGAGGAGGCCGTCCGCGCGATCGCGGCCGGCCTGCGGGCGGTCCACGCGCTCCCCGTCGACGCGGTGCCCGAGGAGCTGCGCGACGACTCCTGGTTCGCGCGCCGGCCGTCGGCGCTCGGCGCGGCTCCGGAGCTCGTGGACCCCGTCGTGGTGCACGGCGACGCGTGCGCTCCGAACACGCTCGTCGACGACGACGGACGCTGGAGCGGCACGGTCGACGTCGGCGACCTGGGCGTGGGCGACCGCTGGGCGGATCTGGCGGTCGCCGCCGTCAGCCTCGGCTGGAACTACGGCCCCGGCCACACCCCGCTGCTCCTCGCGGAGTACGGAGCGGATCCGGACGACGAGCGCGCGGCCTACTACCGCGCGCTCTGGTCGTCCGAGTCCTGAGTCACTTCTTCTTCGCGGCCTCGTCGTCCTGGGCCGTGCCCTCGTCGCTGCGGTTCTCGCTCGCCAGCCGCAGCCAGCGCCCGTCGCGGACGTCCTTCTCGTGCACTGCCGCCTTCTTGTCGCTCGCGGCGGTGTCGCGCGGGGGGAGCTGGATGGTCTCCTCCGCCTCGATGCCCGCCTGCAGCTCGCGTCCGCGCTCGAGCTCGGCGTCGAACTCCGCGCCGAAGAGCAGGGCGATGTTGGTGATCCAGATCCAGAGGAGGAAGACGATCACCGCGCCGAGCGAGCCGTAGGTCTTGTTGTAGTTGGAGAAGTTGGCCACGTAGAACGCGAAGCCGGTCGAGGCGATCAGCCAGATCGCCAGGGCGACGATCGATCCGATGCTGATCCAGCGGAACTTCGGCTGGCGGATGTTGGGCGCCCAGTAGTACAGGGTCGCGACGATCACGATCGCGATGACCACGAGCACCGGCCATTTCGCGATGTTCCACACGGTGAGGGCGGCGGGCCCGAGGCCCACGACGTCGCCGACGGCGGTCGCGACCGGTCCGCTGAGCACCAGGATGAGCGCCGCGATCACGATCAGGACGACCGTCACCACGGTCACGCCGAGCATCGTCGGGCGGAGCTTCCAGAAGGGGCGCCCCTCGTCGATCTGGTAGACGCGGTTCATCGCGCGGCCGAAGGCGCCGACGTAGCCGGAGGCGGACCAGATCGCTCCGACGACACCGGTCACGAAGGCGAGACCCGCGGCGGAGGAGCTGGTCAGCGCCTGGATCGGGTCGCGCAGCAGGTCGACGACCTCGCTCGACGCGAGGTTCCCGATCAGGTCGAGCACCAGATCAGTGGTGGCCTGCGCCTGGCCGAAGAGCCCCAGCACCGACACGATCGCGAGCAGGGCGGGGAAGAGCGCGAGCACGGCGTAGTAGGTGAGCGCGGCGGCGAGGTCGGTGCACTGGTCCGCGCCGAATTCGCGGGCCGTCTTCTTGAGGACGTAGAACCAGGAGCGCTTGGTGATGTCGGTGACGTCGTCGGGCTTCCGGGAATCGTCGGGATCGGGCGCTGTCTTCTCGCGGGTAGTGCTCTGCTCGGCCATGCGGACACGCTACGGGGCCGACAGTCGTCGGACGGCCCCCTTGACGGCGCGGCCGGTCGTGTCGCGGGTCAGGCCCGGCGCTGGCGCGCGGCGGCGAGGGTGCCGAAGAGGAGGAAGGAGCAGGTCGCGGCGAGGACGGTCAGCAGGGGAGCCTCCCAGCCGCCGCTCGCGTCGTGCGCGAACCCGATGACGGTCGGGGCGGTGGCGGCCACGGCGTAGCCGATCCCCTGCACCGTGGCCGAGAGCCGCGACGCGTGGGCGTCGGAGCGGGAGAGCCGCACGACGAGCACGAAGACCACCGTGAATCCTCCGCCCTGGGCCGTGCCGCCCAGCACGCACCAGAGCGCCCAGAGCTGCGGCGCGAGCAGCAGCCCCGCCGGCACCGTGCACCAGAGGAGGCCGACGAGCACGATGCCCCCCAGGGGTCCGAGCCTCCGGACCAGGAGCGGGACGCCGAGGGCGCCGGCGACCGCGGCGAGCTGGAACACCGAGGCGCTCGCGCCCGCGGTCGCGATCGAGAAGCCGTTGCGGTCGACGAGCAGCGAGGGGAGCCACGCCGTCACTCCGTAGTACGAGAACGCCTGGCTCGAGAAGCAGAGCGCGAGCGCCAGCACGGTCGCGCTGCGGAAGATCCGCGGAGCCGGTGCGGCCGGTGCGCGGTCGGCGCGGGCCGGGCGGGGAGTCGGACGCAGGGCCGCCCGAGGCCCCACGGCCACGAGCCAGCCGGCCAGAGCGAGGGCGTTGAGGGCGAGCCAGACGAGCAGGGCGCCGCGCCAGCCGAGGGCTAGAGCGAGCGGAGCGGTGCCGAGCGAGGTGATCGTCGAGCCGATGTTGAGGGCTGCGGTGTAGACGCCCGTCGTGAGGTCGACGCGCTCGGGAGCGACGTCCCGCCGGATCACGACGGGGAGGACGACGTTGCCGATCGTGATGGAGACGCCGATCAGGACGGTGCCCGCCACGGCCGGTCCCACGTCGCCGATCGATCGGACGATCGTGCCGAGCGCGACGCCGATCACCGTGACGGTCACGGCGGCGTCGGGTCCCGCGCGGCGGATCACCAGGAGGGCGAGCGGAGTCGCCAGGGCGAAGCAGAGCACGGGGATGCTGGTGAGGATCCCCGCCTGGCCCGCGGACAGCGCGAGGTCCTCGCGCACCGCGTCGATGATGGGCGCGACGGCGACGATCGGACCGCGCAGGACCAGCGCGACCAGGGCGACCGCCACGACGAGGAGCCAGGGAGCGCTCCGGCGCGCGGTCATCGGGGCGTCGAGGGCCGCGGCACCCCGGTCAGCCGGTCAGGCCGGGGACCCCGGCCGAGAGGTTGCCGACGATGGTGAAGACGCCCGACACCAGACCGAGGATCCCGGTGACGAGTCCGGCCGTCGCGAGCCCGCGACCGCCTCCGACGAGCGGTGCGGCCGCCCGGCCCTTCGCCGAGAAGACGATGGCGAGGATCGAGGGGATCAGCAGCGGATTGATCAGCAGGCTCAGGACGCCGAGCACGAGGCTCGCGATCGCCATGGGGTTGCGGCCCGCCGCGGAGGACGGGGCGGACGGATAGGCGTACAGCTCCTGCTCCGGAGCGCCCGGGGGCGTGCCGTAGGCGGGAGCGGGCGCCGAGGAGGACGGACGGGACCGGTCCGTCCACGCCGCGCCGTCCCAGTAGAGCTCCGAGCCGAGGTCGGCCGGGTGCGGGTACCACCCGGGCGCGGGCAGCGGAGCGGAGTCGTCGGGCATGGGGCGAGTCTAGAGCGGCGCCGATCAGCTCTTGGGCTGCTCGAAGCCGAGCGCGTTCCCGTCGGGATCGAGGATCCAGGCCGCCCAGACGCTGCCGCGGTCGGCCACGCCGTTCTCGGTGCGCAGCTCGTCGCTGTCGTAGTCCTCCGGAGCCACGCCCCGAGTCGCCAGCGCGTCCAGCTCGGCGCGCAGGTCGGCCACCCGCCAGGCGGCCTTGGTCTGCTCGTCCTTCGAGCCCGTGGTGCTGGCGGTGACGGTGAGCCGCGTGCCGCCGCAGGAGTAGGCGATCGCCGACTCGCTCTCCTCGAGGACCTCCAGTCCCAGGGAGCCGGCGTAGAAGGCGCGGGAGGCGGCGAGGTCGCGGGAGAGCAGAACGGGGCCGATGGGGGAGTCGGAGAGCACGGTGAGTCCTTTCGTCGGTGGGCCTCCAGTCGACGCCCGCTGCGTTCCGGCGCGGAAGGGGTTGCCACCGGGTCGGCCGGAGGGGGCTGGCGCGGCAGAATGGCCTCGGCCGTGCCCGCCGCGCGGCCGGGAGGAGCCCTCATGAGCTGGACCATCGACGAGGTGGCGTGGACCCACCCGGACGCCGAGCGTCTGCGCGACGCGCAGCGGCGCGAGCTCGACGAGCGCTACGGCAACGACGACCACGAGCCCGGTACGCCGCCCTCGGCCGACGACGTGCCCGTCTTCCTCGTCGCCCGCGACGCGAGCGGCACGGCGGTGGCCTGCGGCGGACTGCGGCCTCTCGACGACGACGTCCTCGGACCGGGGGCGATCGAGGTGAAGCGGATGTTCGCCGACCCCGCCGCCCGCGGCACCGGAGCGGCCACGGCCGTCCTGCGCGCGCTCGAGGCGCGGGCGGCCGCTCTGGGCACGACGCGCCTGGTGCTGGAGACCGGGACGCTCCAGCCCGACGCGATGCGGTTCTACCTCCGGGAGGGCTACCACGCCATCCCGCCGTTCGGCGCCTACATCGGGTCCGAGCACTCGGTCTGCTACGCCCGCGATCTCGCTCCCGGCGCCTGAGCGTCAGCGGCGCAGGGTCTCCACCGGGTACTCGCCGAAGCGGCGGTGGTACGCCCCCGAGAAGCGGCCCTGGTTGAGGAAGCCCCAGCGCGCGGAGACGGCGCGCACGGTCTCCTCGCCCGGAGCGGCCTCGCGAAGCTCGACGCGCGCCCGGTCGAGACGCACGCCGCGCAGGTAGCCGAGCGGAGTGTCGCCGAAGTGCCTCCGGAACGCGGCCTGCAGCGCCCGCGGAGTGAGCCCCGCCGCTGCCGCGATGTCGGACACGGTGACGGGTGATGCGGCGAACGCGTGCAGGAACTCGGCGGCCCGCAGCAGGTGCTCGAGCCCCGGCCGCAGCACCTGCGGCGGGACGACGACCGGCCGGTGCGCGAAGGTCGCGAGCAGGTGCAGAGCGACGCCGCGCTCCGCCGCCACGAGCTGCAGCGCGGTCGCCTCGCGGCCCGACCGCAGGACGCCCGCGAAGTCGTCGACCGCCCGCCACCAGCCCGGGAGTGCCGACAGGGAGGCGATCGAGCGGTGGTCGAAGACGAGCGGCAGCGGCACGCCGTCGCCGGCCTCGGACGCGACCTGCTCGAGGAGGCCGGCGGCCACGTGCACGAGCCGCTGCTGGAAGTCGCGGCTGACGAACTCGAACGGACGCGCGCTGGGGAACACGACCGGCCGCCCCGGCAGGTGGACGATCCGATCGCCCTCCGGGTCCACCACGCTCGTGCCGGAGAGGAACCACGAGACGACGTACTCGCCCTCCGGACGCAGCCCCCCGGACACGGAGCCCCGGAACACCGACGTCCGCAGGCTCACGCCCTCGCTCCCGGAGACGTCGTAGCGGAAGGAGAAGGGCCGCTCGACCGTCTCCGTCCGGAATCCCGACCCGCCGTAGCCGTCCGAGTAGAAGCGCCGCGCCTCGTCCAGGTCGGCCCCGGAGCGCGTGAAGCGCTGCAGCGCAGGACCGGCACCCATCTGACCAGGATGACACCTGGACGGATTGCGCACCGGTCGCCGCCGCGCCCCTCTCCGGGGCACGTCCTGTCGGCAGGGTGACGGGGTCGGACGACACGGACGGAGACGCATGGAGATCAGCGCACGCAGACTCGCGGCACGCGACGCGGTGGCCGTCGTCGCCGTGCTCGCCGCACTCGAGGGGGCGCTCGCCGTGGACTCCCTGCCGTCCGGCCTGGAGGAGGTCCTCCTGCACCAGCTCGAGCGCAGCTCGCTCGTGCTCCCCCGCGCCGACCGGGACGAGTTCGCCTCCGCTCTGCGCGCGCTCGGCGTCCGCGTGCTCGACGCGCTCGGGTAGAGGCCGCCGCCGACTACAGTCGAGGGGTCAACCGAGCCCGAGGAGTGCCCGCACGTGTCGAACGAACCGTCGAATCCCGCAGAGAACGAGTCCCACTCGGTCGTCACCGAGGCGGGCACGGGATTCACGCACTTCACCGACCGGGCCGTGGTCGCGATCCGCGTCAACGGGGAGCTCAAGGACCTCGCCGCCGACGTCGTGCCGGGCGACCGCATCGAGCCGGTGCTCATCTCCTCGCCGGACGGGCTGAACATCCTCCGCCACTCCGCGGCCCACGTGCTCGCGCAGGCGGTGCAGCAGATCAACCCGGAGGCGAAGCTGGGCATCGGCCCGCCCGTCACCGACGGCTTCTACTACGACTTCGACGTCGAGGAGCCCTTCACGCCCGAGGCGATGAAGGCGCTCGAGAAGGCGATGGACCGCATCGTCCGCCAGGGCCAGCGGTTCGTGCGCCGCGTCGTCTCCGAGGAGGAGGCGCGCGCCGAGCTCGCCGGCGAGCCCTACAAGCTCGAGCTGATCGGGATCAAGGGAGGGGGAGCCGAGGACGAGAGCGTCGAGGTCGGCGGCGCCGAGCTCACCATCTACGACAACGTCGACCCGCGTTCCGGCGAGACGGTCTGGAAGGACCTCTGCCGCGGTCCGCATCTGCCCAACACCCGCATGATCGGCAACGGCTACGCCCTGACCCGCAACGCTGCCGCCTACTGGCGCGGCTCGGAGAAGAACCCGCAGCTGCAGCGCGTCTACGGCACCGCGTGGCCCACGAAGGACGAGCTGCGCGAGCACCAGGCCCGCCTCGAGGAGGCGGCGCGCCGCGACCACCGCAAGCTCGGCCACGAGCTCGACCTGTTCTCCTTCCCGGACGAGATCGGCTCCGGCCTCGCGGTCTTCCACCCCAAGGGCGGGATCATCCGCTACGAGATCGAGCAGTACATGCGCGAGCAGCTGCTCGCCCACGACTACGAGCTCGTCTACACGCCGCACATCACCAAGGGCGACCTGTTCCTCACGAGCGGGCACCTGCAGTGGTACTCCGAGGGGATGTTCCCCCCGATGCACCTCGACGAGCTGCAGGACGAGGACGGCAACGTCACCCGCCAGGGCCAGGACTACTACCTCAAGCCCATGAACTGCCCGTTCCACAACCTGATCTTCCGCTCGCGCGGCCGCAGCTACCGCGAGCTCCCGCTGCGCCTGGCCGAGTTCGGCACCGTGTACCGCTACGAGAAGAGCGGCACCCTGCAGGGCCTCACCCGCGTGCGCGGCCTGACCCAGGACGACGCCCACATCTACGTCGCGCAGGAGGACGTGTCGGCCGAGCTGACCCGCAACCTCGAGTTCGTGCTGCAGGTGCTGCGCGACTACGGCCTCGACGACTTCTACCTCGAGCTGTCCACGAACGAGGAGGGCAACCCGAAGTTCGTCGGTGCGCCCGAGCAGTGGGAGGAAGCGATCGAGTCGCTGCGCGCGGTCGCCGTCGCCTCCGGTCTCGAGCTGGTGCCGGATCCGGGAGGAGCGGCGTTCTACGGTCCGAAGATCTCGGTGCAGGCGCGCGACGCCATCGGCCGCACCTGGCAGATGTCGACCATCCAGCTCGACTTCAACCAGCCCGAGCGCTTCGAGCTCGAGTACACGGCCTCGGACGGCTCGAAGAAGCGGCCCGTGATGATCCACCGCGCGCTCTTCGGCTCCATCGAGCGCTTCTTCGCGATCCTCACCGAGCACTACGCCGGGGCGTTCCCGGTCTGGCTGTCGCCGGTCCAGGTCGTGGGCATCCCGATCGCCGACGAGTACCTGCCCTACCTCGAGGAGGTCGTCGGCGAGCTCAAGCGGTCGGGCATCCGCGCCGAGATCGACTACTCCAGCGACCGGATGCAGAAGAAGATCCGCAACGCCACGCTGCAGAAGGTGCCCTTCCAGATGATCGTGGGGGAGAAGGACCGCGACGCCGGAGCCGTCAGCTTCCGCTTCCGCGACGGCACGCAGGAGAACGGGATCCCGGTCGCCGACGCCGTCGCGCGCATCCGCGAGGCCGTCGCCTCGAAGGCGCAGGTCTGAGCGTGGGCGACGGCTGCGTGCCCGAGGGGGCGGAGGGCTCGGCGCACCTCGCCGGGGTTCCCGACGAGTTCCAGCGCCTGTGGACGCCGCACCGGATGGTCTACATCCAGAAGGGGCAGCCCGGAGCCGACGACTGCCCCTTCTGCGTGGCGCCGACGCTGAGCGACGAGGAGGCCCTCATCGTCGCCCGCGGGGAGCACGCCTACGTTCTGCTGAACCTGTTCCCGTACAACTCCGGCCACCTCCTGGTCTGCCCGTACCGGCACATCCCGCTCTACGACGAGGCCACTCCCGAGGAAGTGGCCGAGATCGGAGCGCTCACGCAGACGGCCATGCGCGTCGTCCGCTCGGTCTCGAACAACGACGGCTTCAACCTCGGGATGAACCAGGGCGCGGTCGCGGGAGCGGGGATCGCCGCGCACCTGCACCAGCACGTGGTTCCGCGCTGGGCGACCGACGCGAACTTCTTCCCGATCATCGCCCGCACGAAGGCGCTCCCGCAGCTGCTCGGCGACGTGCGGGCGAGCCTCGCGGCGGCCTGGCCGAGCCTCTAGACCGCCGCCCGGCCCCCTGTCCAGCGCCGCGGACGGTGGGTGCCGTCTCGTAGACTCGGAGCTGCCGTCGGCGGAAGTCGCCGCACAGAACAGGACTCGCGAACATGACCGACACCACCACTCCGTCCTCGTCCGCTCCCGAGCAGTTCGGCTCGAGCCGCGTCAAGCGCGGTCTCGCCGAGATGCTCAAGGGCGGCGTCATCATGGACGTCGTCGACGCCGATCAGGCCCGCATCGCGGAGGACGCCGGCGCGGTCGCCGTCATGGCGCTCGAGCGCGTCCCCGCCGACATCCGCTCGCAGGGCGGCGTCGCACGCATGAGCGACCCCGACCTGATCGACGGCATCGTCTCCGCCGTGTCGATCCCCGTCATGGCGAAGGCGCGCATCGGCCACTTCGTCGAGGCGCAGATCCTGCAGGAGCTCGGCGTCGACTACATCGACGAGTCCGAGGTCCTCTCGCCCGCCGACTACGTGAACCACATCGACAAGTGGAACTTCACCGTCCCCTTCGTCTGCGGAGCGACCAACCTGGGCGAGGCGCTGCGCCGCATCACCGAGGGCGCAGCGATGATCCGCTCGAAGGGCGAGGCCGGCACCGGCGACGTCTCCGAGGCGACCAAGCACATCCGCACGATCTCCGGCGAGGTCAACCGCCTGAAGGCGATGACCAAGGACGAGCTCTACGTCGCCGCGAAGGAGCTGCAGGCCCCCTACGACCTGGTCGTCGAGATCGCCCGGACCGGCAAGCTCCCCGTCGTCCTCTTCACCGCCGGCGGGGTCGCGACCCCGGCCGACGCGGCGCTGATGATGCAGCTGGGCGCCGACGGCGTGTTCGTCGGCTCCGGCGTCTTCAAGTCGGGCGAGCCCGCCAAGCGCGCGGCCGCGATCGTGAAGGCGACCACCTTCTTCGACGACGCGAAGGTCGTCGCGGAGGCCTCGCGCGGCCTGGGCGAGGCGATGGTCGGCATCAACGTGGCCGACGTGCCCGCGCCGCACCGCCTCGCCGAGCGTGGCTGGTAGCGCCGACGCGCCGCTCGCCGGCGCAGGATCGACGCGGGAGTCCCTCGAGGGGCTCCGCGTCGGGGTCCTCGCGCTGCAGGGCGACTTCCGCGAGCACGCGCACGTCCTGCGCGAGCTGGGCGCCGAGGTGGTGCTGGTGCGACGCCCGGAGGAGCTCGCCACCGTCGCGGGGCTGGTCATCCCGGGCGGCGAGTCCACGGTGATGGACAAGCTGTCGCGCCTCTTCGGCCTCGCGGAGCCGGTCGTCGAGGCGATCGGGGCGGGGATGCCCGTCTACGGGACCTGCGCCGGGCTGATCATGCTCGCCGACCGGGTCCTCGACCGCATCGACGGCCAGAGCAGCTTCGGCGGCCTGGACGTGTCGGTCCGGAGGAACGCGTTCGGCAACCAGCTCGACTCCTTCGAGACCGATCTCGACGTGCCGGCCATCGGCGATCCGCCGGTGCACGCGGTCTTCATCCGCGCACCGGTCGTGGAGGAGCTGGGGGAGCGGGCGACCGCGCTCGCCAGCGTCGCCGACGGGCGGGTGGTCGCGGTCGAGCAGGGCAACCTCCTCGGGACGGCGTTCCATCCCGAGATCACCGGCGACTACCGGTTCCACGAGCTGTTCCTGCGAAAGGTCGCGGCGACGCGCTTCGGCGACTGACCCGCTGCCGTCCCCTCCGCCAGGGGTGGACGGTGCGGGACCCGCGGGCCAGGGTGGTCGCATGCCCGAACTCCCCGAGGTCCAGGCCCTCGCCTTCGATCTCGACGCGCGCCTGGGCGGACGCGTCCTCGAGCGGCTCGACGTGTTCGCGATCTCCGCCCTCAAGACCGTCGCCATCCCGCCGTCGGCTCTGTCCGGCGAGACCGTCCACGGAGTATCGCGGCACGGCAAGTTCCTCGACATCGCAGTCGGCGAGGCCCACGTCCTCCTGCACCTCGCCCGCGCCGGCTGGGTCCGCTGGCGGCCCGAGCGGCCGACGGCTCCGGCGAAGCCCGGCCGGGGCCCGCTCGCCGCTCGGCTGGTCCTCGACGACGGGTCGGGGTTCGACGTGACGGAGGCCGGCACCAAGAAGAGCCTCGCGCTCTCGATCGTCGCCGATCCGCTCGACGTCCCGGGCGTCGCCCGGCTGGGTCCCGATCCGCTGGACCCGGAGTTCACCGAGGAGATCCTCGGCGCGATCCTCGCCACGGCGGGCCGGGCGCAGGTGAAGGGCGTCCTCCGCGACCAGTCCCGCATCGCCGGCATCGGCAACGCCTACTCGGACGAGATCCTCCACGTGGCGCGCATGTCGCCCTTCAAGCCCGCCGCGCTCACCGCCGACGAGCTGGACCGCCTCTACGCGGCCCTCCGCTACACACTCGAGGAGGCGCTCGCCCGCGCCGAGGGCCTGCACGCGGCCGACCTCAAGCGCGAGAAGAAGCTCGGCATGCGCGTCCACGGCCGCACAGGAGAGGCGTGCCCCGTCTGCGGCGACACGATCCGCCAGGTGGTCTTCCACGACTCCACGCTCCAGTACTGCCCCACCTGCCAGACCGACGGCAGGATCCTCGCCGACCGGCTGCTGTCGCGGCTGATCAGATAGCGAGCCGGTCCCTGCCCGGCTCGCCGCGGTCGGCTCTCGGGGGTGGCTGGGTGGGTGGAGCGGGTCGCGTTCGCCTACAGCGATCCGCTGGTACGCGGATCACTGGTTCGGCTGTGCTTGTGGCGAGCCGGTCCGCGCCCGGCTCGCCGCGGTCGGCTTCCGGAGATGGCGGGGCGGGTGGAGCGGGTCGCGTCCGCCTACAGCGGTCCGCTGGCACGCGGATCACTGGTTCGGCTGTGCTTGTGGCGAGCCGGGCGCGGACCGGCTCTCGAATAGACTGGCCCCTGCCATCAGCGGCGCCCTCGGGGGCCGCACGCAACGAGATTTCCGAGGGAGCACCGTGTCCGGGCATTCCAAGTGGGCCACGACCAAGCACCAGAAGGCGATCAAGGACTCGCGCCGCGCGAAGTCCTTCGCCAAGCTGATCAAGAACATCGAGGTGGCCGCCAAGATCGGCGGCGCCGACCTCTCCGGCAACCCGACGCTCGTCGACGCCGTGCAGAAGGCGAAGAAGACCTCGGTGCCGAACGACAACATCGACCGCGCGATCAAGCGCGGCGCCGGCCTCACCGGCGAGGTCATCGACTACACGACGATCATGTACGAGGCCTACGGCCCCAACGGCATCGCCCTGCTCGTCGAGTGCCTCACCGACAACAAGAACCGCGCCGCGGCGGACGTCCGCACCGCGATGACCCGCAACGGCGGCACCATGGCCGACCCGGGCAGCGTCGCCTACAACTTCGCGCGCAAGGGCGTCATCTCCGTGCCCCACGGAGAGAGCGTCACCGAGGACGACGTGCTCGGCGCGGTCCTCGACTTCGGCGTCGACGACGTGCTCGACCACGGCGAGAGCTTCGAGGTCCGCGTCGAGCCGAGCGAGCTCGTCCCGGCCCGCTCGGCCCTGCAGGAGGCGGGCATCGACTACGACTCCGCCGACATCGAGTTCGTCGCCTCCCTCCAGGTCGAGGCCGACGCCGAGACGGCCCGCAAGGTCTTCCGCCTGATCGACGCGCTCGAGGACTCGGACGACGTGCAGAACGTCTACACCAACCTCGACATCACGGCAGAGGTGCGCGCCGAGCTCGAGAACGAGGAGTGACGCGGTGAGCCCGGCCCGATCCCGGAGGGCGGCCTGATGCGCGTCCTCGGGATCGACCCCGGGCTCACCCGCTGCGGCGTCGGCATCGTCGACGTCTCGCGCGACCGCCGCGCGACCCTCGTGCACGTGACGGTCCTCCGGACACCGCCCGACAACGCGCTGGAGCGCCGCCTGCTGGCCCTGGGCGACGGGCTCGAGGCGCTGCTCGACGAGCACCGCCCCGACGCCGTCGCGATCGAGCGGGTCTTCGCTCAGAACAACGTCAGCACCGTGATGGGCATCGCGCAGATCAGCGGCGTCGCCCTCGTAGCGGCGGCCCGGCGCGGGCTCCCGGTCGGGATGCACACGCCGAGCGAGGTGAAGGCCGCCGTCACCGGCTACGGAGCCGCGGACAAGCGCCAGGTCACCGCGATGATCCAGCGCGTCCTCCGGCTCGACGCCCCGCCGCGGCCGGCCGACGCGGCCGACGCCCTCGCCCTGGCCGTCTGCCACGCCTGGCGGGCCCCTCTCGCGCCCTCCTCCGGGTCGGCGGGAGCCGGTGCCGACGGAGCGGCGGGCGGCACAGCAGCGCAGCGGGCGTGGCGCGCCGCCGAGGCCGCGAGTCGAACGCCTGTTCGAGCATCTAGACTGACGCGGTGATCTCCTCCCTCCGCGGCACCGTCCTCTCCGCCCGCGGGAGTCTCGCCGTCCTCGACGTCCACGGCGTCGGCTACGCGGTGAACGTGACCCCGCAGCACGCGCTCGAGATGCGCGTCGGCGACGAGACCACGGTCAGCACCGTGCTCGTCGTCCGCGAGGACTCGCTCACCCTCTACGGCTTCCCCGACGAGGAGCAGCTCGAGATCTTCGAGCTGCTGATCGGCGTGACCGGTGTCGGCCCGAAGTCCGCCCTCGGCGTGCTCGGCGCGGTCGAGCCGGACCGGATCGCGCAGGCGGTCGCCGACGAGGACGACGGGGTGTTCCGGAAGGTCAGCGGCATCGGCCCGAAGACGGCCAAGCTGATCATCCTGTCCCTCGCCGGCAAGGTGACCGTCCGTCCGCGCGCCGCCCGCGGCTCCGGTCCCGCCGCCACCGCCGCGCAGAACGTGCTCGCGGCGCTCGTCGGCCTGGGCTGGCCCGAGCGCACCGCGGCCGATGTGGTCGACGAGATCCTGCTCGACGCGCAGGCCTCCGACGCCACGAACGTGCAGGCGCTGCTCCGGCTCGCCCTCGCCCGCCTCGGTCCGGCGGCCCGCTCGTGAGCGACGAGGTGCTGGGCGCCGAGGTCGCGTCGGAGGCCGAGGTCGCCTTCGAGGGCGCCCTGCGGCCCAGGAACCTCAGCGAGTTCGTCGGCCAGCGCAAGGTGCGCGGCCAGCTCGAGCTGCTGCTCAAGGCCGCGGCCATGCAGGGCCGGACCCCGGACCACATCCTGCTGGCGGGCCCGCCCGGTCTCGGCAAGACGACCCTCGCGATGATCGTGGCGGAGGAGAGCTCCTCGCCCCTGCGGCTCTCCAGCGGCCCCGCGATCCAGCACGCGGGCGACCTCGCCGCCGTCCTCTCCTCGCTGCTGCCCGGCGAGATCCTCTTCATCGACGAGATCCACCGCATGGCGCGCTCCGCGGAGGAGATGCTCTACCTCGCGATGGAGGACTTCCGGATCGACATCATGGTCGGCAAGGGGGCGGGAGCGACGTCCGTCCCGCTGGATCTCGCCCCGTTCACGCTCGTCGGCGCCACGACCCGCTCCGGCCTGCTGCCCAATCCGCTCCGCGACCGCTTCGGCTTCACCGCGCACCTCGAGTTCTACGCGGAGGACGAGCTGCGGCAGGTGCTCGCCCGGGCGGCACGGCTGCTCGAGCTCGACATCGACGCGGACGCGATCGCCGAGATCGCCGGCCGCTGCCGAGGCACCCCGCGCATCGCCAACCGCCTGCTCCGGCGGGTGCGGGACTTCGCCCTGGTCCACGGCGGACGGGCCGACGTGACCGCCGTCCGCGCGGCGCTGGAGCTCTACGACGTCGACGCGCTCGGACTCGACCGGCTCGACCGCGCGGTGATGGAGATCGTGCTGACCCGCTTCGACGGCGGGCCGGTCGGCCTGAACACCCTCGCCGTGTCGGTGGGGGAGGAGGCGGAGACGGTCGAGGCCGTCGTCGAGCCGTTCCTCGTGCGGATCGGATTGCTGACCCGGACGCCGCGCGGCCGCGTGGCGACCCCCGCCGCCTACCGCCACTTCGGCATCGACCCCCGGGGGACGGCGGCTCAGCCGCCCCTGTTCCCCGATGATCTATGATTCTCTAGGCCCGACGGGCCGCTCGATCCGCTCCGCCTCGACCTGAGGCCGCGCGGCGGATCGCCCATCCACTCCGGAAGGCCCACCCATGGATCCGACGATCATCCTGCTCGTCCTGCTGCTCGCCGTGATGATCATCTTCATGTTCCGCAACAACAAGAAGCGCCAGCGCGACGCGGAGAGCATGAAGAACAACCTCCAGCCGGGGGTGGAGCTCATGACCGGCTCCGGCCTCTTCGGCACCGTCGTGTCGATCGACGACGAGGCGAACAAGATCGTCATCGAGTCGACCCCCGGCACGCTGCTGACCATCCACCGTCAGGCGATCGCCCGCCTCATCGACCCGAGCGAGAACGCCGTCGCCGCCGACACCGAGGACGAGGCCGACCCGCTGACCGCGACCGGCTCGCCCGAGTTCGGCGAGCGCGACTCCGCGCACCGCGACCCGCTGGTGGACCCGGTCGAGCGCGACCGCCGCCCCGACGCGCAGTAGTCTCCTGGGCGGGCCGGGCGCATCGGCGCCCGCCCGCCCTTCTCCACGCCCGGGCGACCCCGGGCCGATCACCGTCGACCGAAGAGAAAGCTGAGCCCTGGGTGGCCGCATCAACCCCCGTCCGGAAGGCCCGCCGCTCCCTGAGCTGGCTCGGTGTCCTGATCCTCGCTCTCGTCGGACTCAACACGGCGGCCGTCCTCTGGGGCGGCGGCTCCTGGACGCCGAAGCTCGCCCTCGACCTCGAGGGCGGCACGCAGATCGTCCTGCAGCCGCAGCTGAACGACGGCGACACCGTCTCGTCGGAGCAGCTGACGCAGGCCGTCTCGATCATCCGCCAGCGCATCGACGCGTCCGGCGTCTCCGAGGCCGAGATCACGACCCAGGGCTCGAGCAACATCGTCGTCTCGATCCCCGGCACGCCCGACGACGAGACGCTCCAGCGCATCGAGGCCTCGGCGAAGCTCGACTTCCGCCCGGTCCTCGTCGCGAGCCAGGCCACCAACAGCTCGGTCGGCGGCGACGCGACGTCCTCGCCCACGCCGACACCCGTCGACCCGTCGCTCTCGACGGAGCCGACCGCCTCGCCGACGAACGCGAGCGACCTCGCCTACCTCACGCCGGCGCTCGAGGCCCAGTACACCTCGTTCGACTGCGCGTACCTCAACGGCCAGGACCCGAACCTCGCCCCGGCCGACCAGCCGCTCATCACCTGCGACGACAGCGGGACGGTGAAATACGTCCTCGGCCCGGTGGAGATCACCGGCGAGGACATCTCGGACGCCTCGAACGGCCTGATGACGACTTCCTCCGGTGCCAGCACCGGCACCTGGGCCGTCAACCTCTCGTTCGACGACCAGGGCACGCAGGCCTTCGGCGCCACGACCTCGCGCCTCGTGGCGCTGCAGGGTGCGCAGAACCAGTTCGCGATCGTCCTCGACGGCCGGGTCATCTCGGCCCCGTCGACGAACGCCGCCATCACGGACGGCAACGCGCAGATCTCGGGCTCCTTCACGCAGGAGTCGTCGAAGACGCTCGCCGACCAGCTCAAGTACGGCGCGCTGCCGATCGGCTTCCAGGTCCAGAGCTCGGACAGCATCTCGGCGACGCTCGGCTCCGCCCAGCTCGCCAGCGGCCTGCTCGCCGGCCTCATCGGCCTGATCCTCGTCATCGTCTACTCCATCGCGCAGTACCGCGTGCTCGGAGCCGTCACGATCGCCTCGCTGCTCGTCGCGGCGATCGTCACCTACCTCGTCGTCACGCTGCTGTCCTGGCGGGAGGGACTGCGCCTCTCGCTCGCAGGAGTCGCGGGTCTCATCGTCGCGATCGGCATCACGGCCGACTCGTTCATCGTGTACTTCGAGCGCATCCGCGACGAGCTCCGCGACGGACGCGGCCTCGAGTCCGCCGTCGAGTCCGGCTGGCGGCGCGCGCTGCGCACGATCTTCGCGTCCGACATGGTGAACCTGCTCGCCGCGGTGGTCCTCTTCCTCCTCGCCGTCGGCAGTGTCCGCGGCTTCGCGCTCACCCTCGGGATCACGACGATCATCGACCTGATCGTGGTGGCGCTGTTCACCCACCCGATCCTGCAGCTGATGGCCACGAGACCGTTCTTCGCCGAGGGGCACAAGGCCTCGGGCCTGGATCCCCGGGCGCTCGGGGCCGTCTACCGCGGCCGAGCCGCCTTCCGTCCGCAGGACCAGGTGGTCGCCGGCAAGCGCGCCTCCGCGTCCCGTGAGGCGGCCAAGCGCCAGACCATCGCCGAGCGGAAGGCCGCCGAGGCGGCCGGCCTGCGCGACTCCAACGACTCGAACGGGAAGGACGCGTGATGGCCAGCTTCTCGCAGTTCGGAAACGACCTCTACACCGGTGCGCGATCGATCGACTTCGTCGGCCGGCGCCGCACGTGGTACCTCGTCTCGCTCGCCCTGATCCTGATCACGCTGCTCGGGACGGTCGCCCGCGGCGGCTTCAACTTCGGCATCGAGTTCACCGGCGGCTCGCAGTTCACGGTGTCCTCGCCGTCGAGTCTCGAGCAGGCGACGGCGACGGACGCGGTGACCTCGGTCGCTCCCGAGACCGTGCCGCGCGTGTCCATCGTCGGCGACGACTCCATCCGCGTGCAGACCGGGCAGCTCTCGACCGACGAGTCGACCGCGGTGCGGAACGCCCTGTCGGAGGCGTACGACGTGCCCACCGACCAGGTCGCCTCCTCCTTCATCGGAGCGGCGTGGGGCAACGACGTGACCCAGCAGGCCCTGCGCGGCCTGGTGATCTTCGTGGTCCTCGCGGCCCTGGCCATGTGGGCGTACTTCCGCACCTGGAAGATGTCGCTCGCGGCGATCGTCGCGCTCCTGCACGACCTCGTGATCGTGGCGGGCGTCTACGGCATCACCGGCACCGAGGTGTCGCCGGCGGCGGTGATCGGACTGCTGACGATCCTCGGCTACTCGCTCTACGACACGGTCGTGGTCTTCGACAAGATCCGCGAGAACACCGTGGAGGCGCTCGGCAGCACGACCCGCACCTTCTCCGAGACGGTGAACCTGGCCGAGAACCAGACTCTCGTGCGCTCCATCAACACCTCGATCGTCGCCGCCCTCCCGGTGGCCGCGATCCTCGTGATCGGTGCGTTCGTCCTCGGCGCGGGCACGCTCCGCGACATCTCGCTCGCCCTGCTGATCGGCATCATCGTCGGCACGTACTCGACGATCTTCGTCGCGGCGCCGCTGTACGCCCAGCTGCGCAGCCGGGAGCCCGAGATCTCCAAGCACGACAAGCGCGTGGAGTCGGCCCGGGCGAAGGCGACCGCTCCGGCCGCGCCGGCCGTGCAGGGCTGAGCCGTGGCCGACTACGCACAGGTCACCGCGGGCGACGCCGTCGGACTCGTCGCGCGCGACGAGGTCTGGCTGCTCGACGTCCGGGAGCCGCACGAGTGGGCGGCGGGGCACGCTCCGGCCGCCCACCACATCCCGATGGGGGAGATCGGCGCCCGGCAGGACGAGCTCCCCGCCGACACGGCGATCCTGGTGGTCTGCCACTCCGGAGTCCGCTCCGCGATGGTGACGCAGGCCCTCGAGGGCGCCGGATACGAGGTCGCCAACGTCGACGCCGGCATGACCGCCTGGGCCGCGGCGGGCGGCGACGTGGTCGACGGCGAGGGGCGCCCCGGACGCATCGGCTGACGCAGGCGCCGTCCGCCCCGGGCGGAACGGTCGTCGGCACCGTCCGCACGGGCGATAATGGGGCGATGGAGATCCTCGCGTGACGGAAACGACGACGACGTCCTCGACCGCTGCCCTGCGCAGACTGGTCCCGCGGATCTTCTCGCGTGCGCAGCCCTCCGGTGCTGTCGACACCCTCGTCCGCACCGTCCGGATGCACCATCCCAAGAGCGACATCGCGCTGATCGAGCGCGCGTACTCGGTCGCGGAGCGGGCGCACGCGAACCAGAAGCGCCGCAGCGGCGAGCCCTACATCACGCATCCGCTGGCCGTCGCGCAGATCCTCGCCGACCTCGGCATCGGCTCGAAGACGATCGCCGCCGCGCTGCTGCACGACACCGTCGAGGACACCGACTACCAGCTCGACGAGCTCCGCGCGGACTTCGGCGACGAGGTCGCGATGCTCGTCGACGGCGTCACCAAGCTCGACAAGGTCAAGTACGGCGACAGCGCGCAGGCCGAGACCGTCCGCAAGATGATCGTGGCGATGTCGAAGGACATCCGCGTCCTGATCATCAAGCTCGCCGACCGCCTTCACAACGCGCGGACCTGGGGCTTCGTCCCCGCCGAGTCCGCGGCCCGCAAGGCCACCGAGACCCTCGAGATCTATGCGCCGCTGGCGCACCGCCTCGGCATCCAGGCGATCAAGTGGGAGCTCGAGGACCTGTCCTTCGCGGTGCTCTACCCCAAGATCTACAACGAGATCGAGAGCCTGGTGAAGCGGCGGACGCCGCAGCGCGAGGAGTTCGTGCAGAACGTCATCGACCTGATCAGCGAGGACCTGCGGGCCGGGCGGATCCGCGGTCGTGTCGTCGGCCGGCCGAAGCAGTACTACTCGATCTACCAGAAGATGGTCGTCCGCGGTCGCGAGTTCGACGAGATCTACGACCTGGTCGGCATCCGCGTCCTCGTGAACTCGGTGCGCGACTGCTACGCCGTGCTCGGCTCGATCCACGCCCGCTGGACGCCGATGCCGGGCCGGTTCAAGGACTACATCGCCACTCCGAAGTTCAACCTCTACCAGTCGCTGCACACGACGGTCGTCGGGCCGAAGGGGCGTGCGGTCGAGATCCAGATCCGCACCAACGAGATGCACCAGCACGCGGAGTTCGGCATCGCGGCGCACTGGAAGTACAAGGAGCAGATGGCCACCGGCAAGGTGCCCACCTCCGGATCGAACGACACCGACCTCGCCTGGCTCGCGCACCTCTCGGACTGGCAGTCGGAGACCACAGACCCGAACGAGTTCCTCGACTCCCTCCGCTTCGAGATCGGCGCCAAGGAGGTCTACGTCTTCACCCCGAAGGGACGCGTGATCGGCCTGCCGACCGGTGCGACCCCGGTCGACTTCGCCTACGCGGTGCACACCGAGGTCGGGCATCGGACGATGGGCGCCAAGGTCAACGGGCGCCTCGTGCCGCTCGAGTCGGCTCTGACGACGGGCGACGTGGTCGAGGTCTTCACCTCGAAGAACCCCGACTCGGGACCGAGCCAGGACTGGCTCCACTTCGTGCAGAGCCCCCGGGCACGCAACAAGATCCGGCAGTGGTTCACCAAGGAGCGGCGCGACGAGGCGATCGAGCAGGGCAAGGACTCCATCGCCCGGGCGATGCGGAAGCAGAACCTGCCGCTGCAGAAGCTGATGAGCCAGGACACTTTCACCGAGGTGGCCAGCCAGCTGCGCTACAACGACGTCGAGGCGCTCTACGCGGCCGTCGGCGAGGGCCACGTCTCGACCCAGTCGGTGCTCGAGAAGGTCGTCTCCTCCATCCAGGGCGATCCGGAGTCGGACGAGAACGAGGTCACCCTCCCGCGCTCGCCCCGGCCGCGGAGCCGGAGCAGCGAGTCGGGCGTCCTCGTGAAGGGCGCGCCGGACATCCTGGTGAAGCTCGCGAAGTGCTGCACCCCGGTTCCGGGCGATCAGATCGTCGGATTCGTGACGCGGGGAGCCGGCGTCTCCGTGCACCAGGCGAACTGCCACAACGTGCAGGAGCTGCTGAAGGAGCCGGAGCGGATCGTCGACGTCGAGTGGGCGCCGTCCTCCAAGAGCATCTTCCTCGTGCAGATCCAGGTCGAGGCGCTGGACCGCTCGGGCCTGCTGAGCGACGTGACGCGCGTGCTCTCGGAGCACCACGTCAACATCCTCTCGGCGACGGTCTCGACCTCGAGCGACCGGCTGGCGATCAGCCGGTTCGTCTTCGAGATGGGCGACACCACCCACCTGGACCGCGTGCTGAACGCCGTGCGCCGGATCGACGCCGTCTACGACGTCTACCGGGTGAACGCGGGCTGATCCCCGGGCGGCGCCTCGCCGAGCGCCGCCCGCAGCCGTCGTCCGACGATCCTCCGTCCGGCGACGGCGCTGCCCTCCTCCAGCCTCGCGAGGACGGCGTCGAGGCCGGTCCGGGTGCTCCGAGAGAGCGCTCGGAGGATCGCGCCCGCGTCCTCCGTCCGGGCGAGGTCGATCAGCGTGCGAGCAGGTGACGTGACCGGCGCGCCGCCGAGGAGGACGACGTCGTCCTCGTCGAGCAGGACCTCGTGGCAGCGCAGGCGGGGGTTCGACGGCGCCTGTCGGCGCTTCCGCCGGTCGATCGAGGCGCTGTGCACCGGCGGCGGGCCGTGCGTCGCCCCGTGCACCCATGCGGCGGAGAGACGATCGGCGACGGCGCCGCGGGGGAGCAACGAGCGCAGGGAGGCGGCCCGCTCGGACGCCCCCAGGGGCAGGTCCGCGACGAGGAAGCCCTCGTCGAGCGCGACCAGCTCGCCGTCGAGGCGGGCGGCGCACAGCTCCGCGAGAGGGAGGTGCCCGGGGAGGAGCACGGAGGGGAGGCGCATCCGGCCATGCTGGCCGATGCGCCTCCCCTCCGGAGCGTCGCGAGCGGATCTGTGGAGGGATCCGCCGGCGCGGGTCTAGCCGATCGCGTCGAGCCAGACCTTGCGGGCGTCGAGCGCCTCCTGAGCCTGGGCGATCGCGTCGCGGTCGCCGCGCGCCTTCGCCTCGTCGAGCTCGTCCTGGAGCTTCTGGATCGCGGCGGTCAGCTGCGAGGCGAGACCCTCGGAGCGGGCCTTGCGCTCCGGGTTGCTGCGGTTCCAGTGCTCCTCGTCGAGCTTGCGGACGTGCGCCTCGACCTTGCGGAGGCGGTCCTCGACGGTGCGCACCTGCTCGCGCGGCACGCGGCCGACGGCGTCCCAGCGCTCCTGGATCGAGAGCAGCACCCGCTTGGCCTTCTCGCGGTCCTGCTCCTGCAGGAGCGGCTCCGCCTCCTCGAGGAGGGCGAGCTTGAGGTCGAGGTTCTCGGTGTACTCGACGCTCTCCTGCGCGACGATCTCGGCCTTGGCGCCGTAGATCGCGTCGCCGGCGGCCTTGAAGCGCGCCCAGAGCGCGTCGTCGAACCGCTTGCCGGCACGGCCGGCGACCCGCCAGCGCTCCAGGAGCGCGCGGTAGTCCGGGATGGCATCGGCGCCCTGCGGCACCAGCGCCTCGGCCTGGTCGATGAGCGCCTGCTTGGCCTGCTTGGCCTCGCGGTGCGCGGAGTCGAGGTCGGCGAAGAACGCCTTGCGGTTCTGCTCGATCGTGGTGCGCGCTCCGCGGAACCGGCGCCACAGCTCGTTCGCGTCGTTCTTGGGAAGGCGCGGGCCCTGCTGCTGGTGGTTCTGCCAGCGGGCGAAGAGGTCGTCGATCGCGGCGCTGGCCTGCTTCCACTGCGTCTTCGCCGGGTCGACCGCCGCCAGGGCCTCGGCCTCGGCGACGATGGCCTCGCGGTGGGCGAGGGCCTCGGACAGCGCGGCCTTCGACTCGGCCGCCTGCTGCTCGGTCAGATCCTCGACGGAGCCGCTCAGCGCGTCGACCCGGGTCTGCAGCGACTCGAGGTCGCCGACGGCGTTCGCCTGCGCGATGGCCGCGGACAGCGACTGCACCGTGCGGGCGACGTCTCCGGCGGGCGCGCCCCGCTTGGCGCGCTGCTCGAGCAGGGAGACCTGCCCGGCGAGCTCCGTGTACTTGCGCTCGTAGTAGGCGAGCGCCTCCTCGGGAGTCGCATCGGGGTACTGGCCGACCTCTCGCTCCCCGTCGCCGACGCGGACGTAGACCGTCCCGTCGTCGCCGACCCGTCCCCACGGCTGCTGGTCACTCATCGCTCGGAGCCTCACCTTGCTGTTCGATGTCGTGCTTCTCGGTGCCCGTCGCGTCGTCGGCCGGTGGGGCTCGACGGCCGGAGGGCCGAAGACCGCGCTCGGCCGCGAACGGGCAGTGACGACAAGCCTATTGCACTCCCCGCGCGGGCGGACCGTGACGACGCCGCGGGTGCGGCTACTGGACGGAGACGGAGGTGATGGTCACGGGCTCGGCGGGGGCGCCGTCACCCGATCCGTCGGCCGTGCCCTTCGACACGACGTCGCTGACGAGGGCGTCGAGTCCCGAGGTGACCTGCCCGAGCACGGTGTACCCGCCGGCCGCGTCGGCGGGCAGGGTCGTGTCCTGGTAGACGACGAAGAACTGGCTTCCCTGGCTGTAGCCGTTGCCGCCCTGGCGGGCCATCGCGATGGTCCCGGCCGGGTAGACGCCGTCCTCGGGCGCGTTCTCGACGGGACCGTAGCTGTAGCCGGGGCCGCCGGTGCCGTCGCCGTCCGGGTCGCCGCACTGGAGGACGTAGAGGCCCTCCGTGGTGAGGCGGTGGCAGGAGACGCCGTCGTAGAAGCCGGACTGCGTCAGCGAGATGAAGGAGGACACCGCCTGCGGGGCGGCGGCGCCGGCGAGCGTGATGCCCAGCGGGTCCTCGCCGATCGTGAGCGTGCCCGTCCAGTCGCGGCCCTCGGCGATGTCGGAGGAGGGGACGTCGCCGGTGTTCGCCCCCGTCGCCTCGGGCGTCGGGGTCGCGGAGGAGGAGGAGGTCGGCTCGGCGACCGGGGTGCCGGGGCCGCCGGAGAAGTAGAGGATCTGGGCGACGACCGCGAGCCCGATCACGACGACGGCGGCGATCGCCGCGATCACGTTGTCGCGCACGCGCCGCTTCTGCCTCGAGCGGTGGAGGCTCTGACGGGCCTGGTAGGCCCGGAGCCGGGTGCGCGCCTCGCGGTCGTTCGACTTGCCCTGGGCCACGTGTTCCTCCGACGTCCTCGTCCGCGCGGCTTCGGCGCGGCGGCCCGCGCACGCAGGCCGCGTCGAGCCTACGAGAACCGCCGGAGGCGCGACAAACGCCGCTCCGTCGCGCCGGGCAGTCGGGCCGGGGCTCTGTCGGAGGCCGTCGTTACGCTGGGGGCATGACCATGCAGCAGGCCGGACTCCGCTCCGGGGCGACTCCGCTCGCCGTGCGGATGCGGCCGCGCAGCCTCGAGGAGGTCGCCGGCCAGCGCCACCTCCTGACGCCCGGCTCGCCCCTGGTCGCCCTCGCCGCCGACACCACGGGGGAGCGGGGAGCGGTGTCCGTGATCCTCTGGGGCCCTCCCGGCACGGGCAAGACCACGCTCGCGCAGGCGGTGGCCCACTCCAGCGGCCGCCGCTTCGTCGAGCTCTCCGCCGTCACGGCGGGCGTGAAGGACGTGCGGCAGGTGATGGAGGAGGCGCTCTCCACCCGCGACCTCTACGGCACGTCCACCGTGCTCTTCCTCGACGAGATCCACCGCTTCACCAAGGCCCAGCAGGACGCGCTGCTGCCCGGGGTCGAGAACGGGTGGGTCATCCTCATCGCGGCCACGACCGAGAACCCCTCGTTCTCGGTGATCGCGCCGCTGCTCTCGCGCTCGCTCCTGCTGACCCTCGAGCCGCTCAGCGACGACGACCTGGGCGTCCTGGTCGACCGCGCCCTGCACGACGAGCGGGGTCTGCGCGACTCGGTGACGCTGGAGGAGGAGGCCCGGGCGAGCATCGTGCGGCTCGCCTCCGGAGACGCCCGGCGGGCGCTGACCGCGCTCGAGGCCGCCGCCACCTCCGCCCGCTCGGAGGCCCGCGAGGCCGACCGGGTCGCCCGCGCCGCCGCCGCGGAGGACCCGGACGAGGAGGACGAGGACGACGAGGGCGCTCCCGTCGAGGCCGCCGCCGAGGAGCCCGCGCTCCCCGTGATCACGACCGAGGTCGTCGCGCGCGCCGTCGACCGCGCCCTGCTGCGCTACGACCGCAACGGCGACGAGCACTACGACGTCATCAGCGCCTTCATCAAGTCCATCCGGGGCTCGGACGTCGACGCGGCGCTGCACTACCTGGCCCGGATGATCGAGGCGGGGGAGGATCCGCGGTTCATCGCCCGCCGCATCATCGTCTCCGCGTCCGAGGACATCGGCATGGCCGACCCGCAGGCGCTCGTCGTCGCGATCGCCGCGGCCGACGCCGTGCAGTTCATCGGCATGCCGGAGGGGCGCATCCCGCTCGCCCAGGCGGTCGTGCACCTGGCGACCGCCCCGAAGTCGAACGCGTCCTACTCCGCCATCGACGCGGCCATCGCGGACGTGCGCGCGGGCCGCGCGGGCCGGGTGCCGGCGCACCTGCGCGACGCGCACTACCCCGGCGCCAAGAAGCTCGGCCACGGGAAGGGCTACCGGTACCCGCACGACGCCGACCTCGGCGTCCTCGAGCAGCAGTACCTCCCGGACCCGCTCCAGGGCGCGCGGTACTACCGGCCCACCGAGCACGGCAACGAGCGCGACGTCTCCGCACGACTGGCGAAGCTCCTGCGCATCATCCGCGGCGACCGGGGCTGACCGCGCCGACCGCGAACTCGCGCGACCCGCACGGGAGGCCGTGGCCTGATAGTCTTGCGAGGTTGCCCACCGCTCTGTAGCCGAGCGGAGCAGCGCATCCCTCTGAATCGCGCAGCCCGCCACTGCGGTCACCCTTCCCCCGCACCCGCGGAGGACACGACCGCGGCGTCCGCCCTCCTCCCGGAGCCGGCGGTCGAGAGCTGCGACCGAACCTCTCAGACCTTGGAAGGACCACTGTGTCGACCACGTCCCGTACCCGCTCGAAGACGCGCCTCTCGCGCGCCCTCGGCATCCCCCTGACCCCGAAGGCCGCCCGCTACCTCGAGAAGCGTCCCTACGCTCCCGGCGAGCACGGCCGCTCGAAGCGCAAGGCCGACTCCGACTACGCGGTCCGCCTGCGTGAGAAGCAGCGTCTGCGCGCCCAGTACGGCATCCGCGAGAAGCAGCTCCGCATCGCCTTCCAGGAGGCGCGCCGCACCCAGGGCCTGACCGGTGAGAACCTGGTCGAGCTCCTCGAGATGCGCCTCGACGCCCTCGTCCTGCGCTCGGGCTTCGCCCGTACCACCGCGCAGGCCCGCCAGTTCGTCACCCACCGCCACATCATGGTGGACGGCAAGACGGTCGACCGCCCCTCCTTCCGCGTGAAGCCGGGCCAGGTCATCCACGTCAAGACCCGCTCCGAGGGCACCGAGCCCTTCCAGGTCGCCGCCGCCGGTGGACACGTCGACGTCCTCCCCAAGACCCCGGGCTACCTCGAGGTCGAGATCGACAAGCTGCAGGCGACGCTCCTGCGCCGCCCGAAGCGCGCCGAGGTCCCCGTGACCTGCGAAGTGCAGCTCGTCGTCGAGTACTACGCGGCCCGCTGAGTCCAGCCCCGCAGAGAAAGGCCCCGGTGTCCGCACCGGGGCCTTTCCCGTTCCCGGGGTCGCGATCCGGAGTGCCCGCCGCGCTCCGAGAGTCCCGCGCTGCGCCCGATCCGGCCGTCGCGCCCGAGCCGAGCGCTCGTCCCCGCGTCCGACCCTCTCGCGGCCCGTCGGTAGGCTGGAGTGCCGCGCTGGGCGGCATCGAACGGAGGTCACCGTGACCGGTGGAGACATCGCAGGGCTCATCGCCGCGGGGGTGTTCGCGATCCTGGTGGCGATCACCGCCGTCCCGCTCTGGAAGCTCGGGCGCGTCTTCGACAGCACGAGCGAGGCCATCAAGCAGGCCAGCGACGGCCTGACGCCGATCCTCGACGAGTCGGCCTCCACCCTCCGCGAGGCCAACCACCAGCTCGCGCGGGTGGACACGATCACCAAGGACGTCGCCGAGGTCACCGGCAACGTCAACGCGCTCGTCGCTCTCACGGCCGCGACCGTCGGCGGTCCGCTCATCAAGCTCGCCGGCTTCACCGCCGGAGTCCGCGCCGTGCTCGTCGCCGGACGGACGGCCGACAAGGCCGGAGCCGCGGTCGGCCGCTCCGCCGCGAAGCGCACGAAGCGCCCGCGCTCGAAGTAGCGCCGCGCCCGCGCCCTAGAATCGAACGGGTCGTCGCGCCGTCGCGCCCGCCCCGCCGCTGTGGAAGGACACCCCGTGAAGAACATCCTCCTGATCGTCATCGGGATCGGCCTCGGATTCGCGGTCGCCCACCAGGTCTCGCGCACCGAGGCGGGCGCCCGGCTCTTCGCCGACATCAACCGCACCGCGAAGGAGCTCGGCGAGGCCGTCTCCGAGGGCTACCACCAGCGCGAGGCCGAACTGAAGGCCGCCATCGGCGAGGGCTGACGCCCCGCCGCCCGACATCCGCGTCGTCACCGACCGAACCGTAACGGAACCCATGCAGACCGCAGACATCCGCAACCGCTGGCTCGACTTCTTCGGGAGCCGCGGCCACACCGTGGTCCCCTCCGCCTCCCTCGTGAGCGAGGACCCGAGCCTCCTCTTCACCGTCGCCGGCATGGTGCCGTTCGTGCCCTACCTCACCGGAGTGGTCCCCGCGCCGTACCCGCGTGCCACCAGCGTGCAGAAGTGCATCCGCACCAACGACATCGAGGAGGTCGGCAAGACGCCTCGTCACGGCACCTTCTTCCAGATGAACGGCAACTTCTCCTTCGGCGACTACTTCAAGGAGGGGGCGATCGGCTACGCCTGGGAGCTGCTCACCGGCGCCGAGAGCAACGGGGGACTGGGCTTCGACGAGAAGGACCTCTGGGTCACCGTCTACAAGGACGACGACGAGGCGATCGCGCTCTGGAAGACGATCGCGGGACTGCCGGACGAGCGCATCCAGCGCCTGGACAAGGACACCAACTACTGGTCGACCGGCCAGCCCGGCCCCGCGGGCCCCTGCTCCGAGATCTTCTTCGACCGTGGACCCGCCTACGGGATCGACGGCGGCCCGGCGACGGACGACGACCGCTACGTCGAGATCTGGAACCTCGTCTTCATGCAGTACCTCCGCGGCGAGGGCACGAGCAAGGTCGACTTCGACATCCTCGGCGAGCTGCCGCGCAAGAACATCGACACCGGCATGGGCCTCGAGCGCGTCGCCTTCCTCAAGCAGGGCGTCGAGAACATGTACGAGATCGACCAGGTCCGTCCGGTCCTCGATCGCGCCGCCGAGCTCTCGGGCCGCCGCTACGGAGCCGTCCACGAGGACGACGTCCGCATGCGCGTCATCGCCGACCACGTGCGCTCCTCGCTGATGCTGCTGTCGGACGGCGTGACGCCGTCGAACGAGGGGCGCGGCTACATCCTCCGCCGCCTGATGCGCCGCACGGTGCGCGCCATGCGCCTGCTCGGAGTGGACACCGCGACGTTCCCCGAGCTCTTCGCCGCCTCGCGCGACGCGATGGCGTCGGCCTACCCCGAGGTGTCCACGGACTTCGAGCGCCTCTCGACCAGCGCCTACGGCGAGGAGGAGGCGTTCCTGCGCACCCTCGCGGCCGGCACCGAGATCCTCGACCTCGCGGTCCTGAAGACGAAGAAGGCCGAGTCGCCGACGCTGCCGGGCGACACCGCGTTCCTCCTGCACGACACCTTCGGGTTCCCGATCGACCTCACCCTCGAGATCGCCGAGGAGTCGGGTCTGACGGTCGACCGCGAGGCGTTCGACTCCCTCATGACCGCGCAGCGCACGCGTGCGAAGGCCGACGCGAAGTCGAAGAAGTCGGCGCTGGCCGATCTCTCGGTCTACGCCGACTTCCGCGCCCACGGCGAGACGCTGTTCACCGGCTACGACGTGCTCGACACCGAGACGCGCATCCTCGGCCTCATCGTCGGCGGGCACTCCGTCACGAAGGCGGTCGCGGGCGACATCGCCGAGGTGATCCTCGAGGCGACCAGCCTCTATGCGGAGTCGGGCGGCCAGGAGGCCGACGCCGGCCGCATCGTCGGCTCCGGCTTCGATCTCGAGGTCCTCGACGTGCAGAAGCCCGTCAAGGGTCTCATCAGCCACAAGGTCCAGGTCGCCAGCGGCGAGGTCGGAGTGGGCGACGCCGCCACCTCCGTCGTCGACCGCGACTGGCGCCGGGGCGCCACGCAGGCGCACTCGGGCACCCATCTCATCCACGCCGCGCTGCGCCAGGTGCTCGGCCCGCAGGCGCACCAGTCCGGCTCCTACAACAAGGCGGGCTACCTGCGCCTGGACTTCTCGTGGAACCAGGCCCTCTCGCTCGAGACCCGCAGCGAGATCGAGGAGATCGCCAACACGGCGATCCGGGACAACCTCGAGGTCGTCACGCGCGAGCTCCCGATCGACGAGGCGAAGGCGCTCGGCGCGATGGCCCTCTTCGGCGAGAAGTACGGCGACGTCGTCCGCGTGGTCGACATCGGCGGGCCCTGGTCGCGCGAGCTCTGCGCGGGCACCCACGTCGGGCGCTCGTCGGAGGTCGGCGTGATCAGCCTGGTCAGCGAGTCCTCGGTCGGATCGACCAACCGCCGCGTCGAGTCGCTCGTGGGCCGCGAGGCCTTCCAGGAGCTCGCCGCCGAGCGCGCCCTCGTCAGCACGATCTCGTCCTCGCTGAAGACCCCGCGCGAGCAGCTGCCCGAGCGGATCGGCGAGCTCGTCGCGAGCCTCAAGGCCGCCGAGAAGCGGATCGCCGCGTTCGAGGCCAAGGCCCTCGCCGACCGGGTGCCCGCCCTCGCCGCGACCCGTCGCACGGTGGGCGGCACGACCGTCGTCGCCGAGAGCATCGGCACCGCGGGATCGACCGACGAGCTGCGCTCCCTCGTGACCTCCGTCCGCGAGCGGCTCGGCCAGGAGCCGGCCGTCGTCGCGCTCGCCGCCGACGTCTCGGGCAAGCCCGCGGTGATCGTCGCCACCAACCAGGCCGCCCGCGACCAGGGCCGCCGCGCGGGTGCGCTCGCCAAGCGCGCCGCCGGGATCCTCGGTGGCGGCGGAGGCGGCAAGGACGACCTCGCCCAGGGCGGCGGCTCCGACGTCTCCGCCATCGGCGCGGCGCTCGAGGCCGTGGTGCAGGAAGCGACCAGCTGAATGAGCCGGTTCGGCGTCCGGCTCGGCATCGATGTGGGCCGTGCCCGCATCGGGGTCGCCCGCTGCGACGCCGACGGCCTGCTCGCGGTGCCCGTCGAGACGGTCGCGAGGGCGGGCACTGACGGCGGATCCTCGGACGTCTCCCGGATCGCGCACCTCGCCGCCGAGTACGATGCCCAGGCGATCATCGTCGGACTGCCGTTGTCGCTGTCGGGGGCCGAGACGGCCTCGACGGAGGACGCGCGCGGATTCGCTCGACTGCTCGCCGAGGCGGTGCCCACCGCTCCGGTGCGGCTCGTCGACGAGCGGCTGTCGACGGTCACCGCTCAGAGCGCCCTGCACCGCTCCGGACGCACCACCCGCGGCTCCCGAGCCGTGATCGACCAGGTCGCCGCCGTGGTGATCCTGCAGCACGCCATCGATTCCGAGCGCTCGGCCGGCACCCCGGCCGGAGTCCTGCTCGAACCGAACGAAGGACCTCCTCGTGACCGACGTCCCCCCGAGCCGCCGCGACGCCCGCGCCGCCGAGCAGGCGCAGCCGACTCCGCCCGACCCGACTCCGGAGCAGCAGCCCGCGCCGACTGAGGCGCACGATCCGCTGGGCCGCCTCTTCACCGGGCCCGACGTGCCCGAGCCCCGCGGCCGCGACGACGCGGCCGCGTTCGACCCGGACGCGCGCCCGAAGCGTCGCCGCGCGGCTCGCGCGACGGGCGGCGCGAAGAAGCGCCGCAGCCGCCGCGGGCTCATCGGCGGGCTTCTGGCCTTCGGCGTCTTCGCCGCGCTCGTCGCCATCGCCGTCACGATCTTCCTCGAGCCCGTGCGCGGCCTGTTCGCGGAGCCCGAGCCGACCGACTTCACCGGCACCGGCTCGAGCGAGGTGCTGTTCACGATCCACCAGGGCGACGGCGGCAGCGACATCGCCAACAACCTCGTCTCGGACGGGGTCATCAAGTCGTACGATCCCTTCTACGACCTGCTCCTCGCCCAGAGCCCGGAGCCCGTCTTCCAGCCCGGCGCGTACTCGCTCAAGGCCGAGATGAGCGCCAAGGCCGCACTGTCGGCGCTGCTCGACTCCGAGTCGACGCGCCTCGCGAACACCTTCGTCATCCCCGAGGGGACGGCGCTCAAGGAGGCGCTGCCGCTCATCGCGGACGGTACCGGGGTCGCGCTGACGGACCTCGAGGCGGCCGCCGCCGACTGGGGCTCGTTCGGGCTCCCGGCCGGGGCGACGAGCCTCGAGGGGTTCCTGTTCCCCGCGACGTACGACATCGACCCGTCGACGCCGGCGCACGACATCCTGAAGACGCTGGTCGACCGGATGTACCAGTCGCTCGACCAGGCCGGTGTGCCGGTGGACGACCGCTACCGCGTCGTGGTGTTCGCGTCCCTCGTGCAGCGCGAGGCCCGCGTCGCCGAGGACTTCCCGAAGGTCGCGCGCGTGTTCCAGAACCGCCTCGACCAGGGGTGGCGCCTGCAGTCGGACGCGACCGTGGCGTACGGCACCGGCGCGACCGACCGCGTCTCGACCACGGACGCCGAGCGGAACGACGCCGGCAACGTCTACAACACCTACCAGCGCGACGGTCTGCCGCCCGCGCCGATCTCGAACCCGGGGGACGTGGCGATCGACGCGGTCATGCACCCCGCGGACGGCACCTGGATGTACTTCGTCACGGTGAACCTCGAGACGGGCGAGACGGTCTACTCCACCACCGACGCCGAGCACAACGCGGCCGTCGACCAGTGGCAGGCCTGGATGCGGGACCACCCGGAGTACCAGTGACGGCCGCCGGGTACCGCCTCGCGGTCCTCGGCGCGCCGATCGCGCACTCGAAGTCGCCCGCGCTGCACGCGGCCGCCTACCGGGTGCTCGGGCTCGACTGGAGCTACCGCGCCGTCGAGACGACGGAGGCGACCCTCTCCGAGGTCGTGTCCGGTGAGCCCTGGCACGGCCTGTCGCTGACCATGCCGCTCAAGCACGCGGTGCGCCCGCTGCTGGCGGAGGAGGACGCGGTCGCCCGGGCCACCGGCGCGGTCAACACCGTGCTGGTCGACCGCTCCGGCCCGGCACCCCGCCTCCGCGGGTTCAACACCGACGTCGCGGGCATCGTGCGCGCCCTCGCCGAGGCGGGCGTCGTCTCGGCGGAGCGCGTCCAGGTGCTCGGCGGGGGAGCGACCGCCGCCTCCGCCCTGGCCGCCGCCGCCGAGCTGGGCGCGGCGCGGGTCGACCTCGTCCTGCGGACGGCGTCGAGGGCCGTCGAGCTCGCTCCGCTCGCGGAGTCGCTCGGCGTCCTGCTCTCGGTCCGCTCCTTCGCCGACTGGTCCACCGGAGCGCCGCTGGTGATCTCGACGCTCCCCGGCGGAGCGGCGGACGGCCTCGACGTGCCCGACGCGGCGGTCGCGGGCTCGACCCTGTTCGACGTGGCGTACTCCCCGTGGCCGAGCGCTCTCGCCCAGCGCTGGGAGCAGGGCGGCTCCCCGGTCGTCTCCGGGCTCGGGATGCTGCTCCACCAGGCCCTCGTGCAGGTGCGGATCTTCGTCGGCGGCGACCCGGCCCTGCCTCTCGATCGCGAGGACGAGGTGCTCGCGGCGATGCGCCGAGCCGTCTCGACGGGTCCGGCGCACTGACCTCGTGTGCCAGAATCGGAGGATGCTCCGTTGGCTCACGGCCGGGGAATCCCACGGTCCCGAACTCGTCGCCGTCCTCGAAGGACTGCCGGCGGGCGTCCCCGTCTCCCTCGACGACATCCGCGCCGATCTGGCGCGCCGGAAGCTCGGCTACGGCCGCGGAGCCCGGATGAACTTCGAGCAGGACGAGCTGACGATCTCCTCCGGCGTCCGGCACGGAGCGACGATGGGCAGCCCCATCGCCCTGCGCATCGGCAACACGGAGTGGCCGCGCTGGGTCGACGTCATGTCGGCGGAGCCCCGTGACCCCGAGAGCCTGCCCAAGGGCCGCGGCGCCGCGCTCACACGGCCCCGCCCGGGCCATGCCGACCTCGTCGGGATGCAGAAGTACGGCTTCCCCGAGTCCCGCAACGTGCTCGAGCGCGCCTCCGCCCGCGAGACCGCAGCCCGCGTCGCCCTCGGCGCCGTCGCCCGCCGCTTCCTCGGCGAGCTCGGCGTCTCGCTCGTCAGCCACACCCTCGCCATCGGGCCGGTCCGCGTGCCCGAGGGCTCGCCGCTGCCCGGCCCGGCCGACGTCGCCGCCCTGGACGCTGATCCGCTGCGCTGCCACGACGCCGCGACCAGCGCCCTCATGGTCGCCGAGGTGGACCGCGCCCACGACGACGGCGACACCCTCGGCGGCGTGGTCGAGGTCCTCGCGTACGATCTCCCGCCCGGACTCGGCTCCTACGTGCACTGGGACCGCCGTCTCGACTCCCAGCTCGCGGCGGCCCTGATGGGGATCCAGGCGATCAAGGGCGTCGAGGTCGGCGACGGCTTCCTCACCACCACCCGCCGCGGCTCGGAGGCGCACGACGAGCTGTTCCAGTCCGACGCCGGCATCTCCCGGTCCAGCGACCGGGCCGGCGGCACCGAGGGCGGGATGAGCACGGGGACCGTGCTGCGGGTCCGCGCCGGCATGAAGCCGATCGCGACCGTGCCGCACGCGCTGCGCACCGTCGACGTCGCCACCGGCGAGGCGGCCGGCGCTCACCACCAGCGCTCCGACGTCTGCGCGGTGCCGGCGTCCGGTGTCGTCGCGGAGGCGATGGTCGCCCTGGTGCTCGCGAACGCCGTGCTCGAGAAGTTCGGCGGCGACAGCGTCGCCGAGACCCGCCGCAACCTGCAGGGCTACCTCGCCGCCATCCCCGACGAGCTCCGCACGGCCGCCGCGAGCGACCCGGCTCTCGGGCTCGCCTGATGGCCGCGTCCTCGGCGGCCCGCTGATGGCGGGTCACGATACCGGCGCGGCCCGCGCCCGCCTCGTCCTGATCGGCCCGATGGGGGCCGGCAAGACGACGATCGGCAAGCGGGTCGCGAAGGCGCTGAGCGCCGGGTTCGTCGACTCCGACGCGGAGTTCGTGCGCACCCACGGCCCGATCGCCCCCTACTTCGACGCCCACGGCGAGCCGGCCTTCCGCCGGGAGGAGCGCCGCGTCGTCGAGCGCGCCGTCCGCCGCGACGTGGTGCTGAGCCTCGGCGGGGGAGCGGTGCTCGATCCCGCGACGCGCGCCGACCTCGCGGACGTCCCCGTCGTGCTCCTCACCACCACGGCCGAGGCCGTCCGCGACCGGCTCGGCTCCGGCTCCCGCCCGCTGGTGCGCGGCGGGGTCGGCGACTGGGTCCGCATCTTCGACGAGCGGCGCCCGGTCTACGAGTCCCTCGCGGACAGCGTGGTCGACACCTCCCGGCGGCCGATCACCCTGATCGCCGCCGAGATCGCGGAGTGGGTGCGCGCGCAGCGCCCCTCCGCCACCCCTGCACCATCGGACCCGGCGGCCGCGAGCCGCCCGAGCGGAAGACAGTCATGAACGACGGCACCACCGCCATCCCCGTCGCCGGAGAGAACGGCTACGACATCCACGTCGGGCGCGGACTCCTCGACGGCCTCGCCGACGCGATCGGCCCCCGGGCCGCGAAGGTGCTCATCGTGCACCCGCCGACCCTCGCGGTCCTCGCCGCCGAGATCCGCGAGAGCCTGCTCGAGCGCTACGAGGTGCTGCTCGCCGAGGTCCCGGACGCCGAGGCCGCGAAGCGCGTGGAGGTGGCGGCCTTCTGCTGGCAGGTGATGGGGCAGTCGGACTTCACCCGCACGGACGCGGTCGTCGGCTTCGGCGGAGGCGCGATCACCGACCTGGCCGGCTTCGTCGCCGCCACCTGGCTCCGCGGGGTCGACCTGGTGCAGGTGCCGACCACCGTGCTCGGGATGGTCGACGCGGCCGTCGGCGGGAAGACCGGCATCAACACGGCTGAGGGCAAGAACCTCGTCGGCGCCTTCCACGCGCCGCGGGCGGTCGTCGCCGACCTCGACGTGCTGACCAGCCTCCCGCGCAACGAGATCCTCGCCGGCTTCGGCGAGATCGTGAAGTACGGGATGATCGCCGAGCCGCGCATCCTCGACATCATCGAGTCCGACATCGACCTGGCCACCGACCCGACGTCGGAGGAGTTCCGCAGCCTGGTCGAGCTGTCGATCGGGATCAAGGCGCGGGTCGTCGGCGAGGACTTCACCGAGAAGGGCCTGCGCGAGATCCTGAACTACGGGCACACCCTCGGGCACGCGGTCGAGCACGCCGAGCGCTACCAGTGGCGCCACGGCGCGGCCGTCTCCGTCGGGATGATGTTCGCGGCGGAGCTCTCGCGCCTGACCGGATCGCTCAGCGACGCGGTGGTGGACCGCCAGCGCCGGGTCCTCGAATCGCTGACCCTGCCGACGAGCTACCCGCTCGGACGATGGGAGACGCTCCTCGCCGCGATGCAGCGCGACAAGAAGACCCGCGCGGGGATGCTCCGCTTCGTGGTCCTCGACGACATCGCCCGCCCGAGCATCCTGCAGGGGCCGGAGACGTCGCTGCTGTTCGCGGCGTACCAGGAGATCGGATCGTAGGTCCGGCTCGGCTGAGCCCGGGCGGCGCCGTCAGCCTCCGCCCAGGGCGGCCCTCCGCGCCTGGGCGTACTCGGCCTCGATGATCGTGCCCGCCGCTCGCAGCGCCTCCAGCTCGGCGAGCCGGTCCGCCAGCGGGCGGGCGGAGCCGGGACCCTCGCGCGCGAAGCGGGCCGCGACCTCGGTCCGCAGGGTCAGCGGATCCACTCCGAGCGAGCGCGCCCGGCGCACGTTCACGACGATCAGCACCACGACGAGCACGATCACGACGGCGATGACGATCGGCACGGCGATGAACGCGATCGAGTACCAGGGCGGCACGACGGTGTCGGCGGGAACGGCGTCCCTGTGCTCCTCCTCGGGGTCGGTCCTCCACCGTCTCGCGCTCCCGCGGACCGGTGGGGCGATTCGCACGCGGCGTCCAGACTCCTCTGCCGACGGGGCCGCGTCGACTACACTCGACGGGTCAGCCGGACCGGCCGATATCGCCGCGCCCGCGTACCGGGCTCGCCGGCGCAGACTTCCACCGAAACGGATCCCCCTTCGCATGGCCTCTACCACCGACATCAAGAACGGCACCGTCCTCAGCATCGACGGCCAGCTCTGGAACGTCATCGACTTCCAGCACGTCAAGCCGGGCAAGGGCGGCGCCTTCGTCCGCACCAAGATGAAGAACGTTCTCACGGGCAAGGTCGTCGACAAGACCTTCAACGCGGGCGCCAAGATCGACACGGCCAACGTCGACCGCCGCGACTTCCAGTACCTCTACCGCGACGGCGCGGACTTCGTGTTCATGGACACCAGCGACTACGACCAGATCACCGTCCCCGAGGCGGTCGTCGGCGACGCGGCGAACTTCATGCTCGAGAACCAGAACGTGACCCTCGCCCTGCACGACGGCGACCCGCTCTACATCGACCTCCCCGCCTCGGTCGTCCTCGAGATCACGTACACGGAGCCGGGCCTCCAGGGCGACCGCTCGACCGGCGGCACCAAGCCCGCGACGGTCGAGACCGGCTACCAGATCCAGGTCCCGCTGTTCCTCGAGCAGGGCACGAAGGTCAAGGTCGACACCCGCACGGGCGACTACCTCGGCCGCGTCAGCTGAGCCGGGCCTCCCGTGAGTGCTCGCACGAAGGCGCGCAAGCGCGCCCTCGACATCCTCTACAACGCCGACGTCCGGCAGATCAGCTTCGCCCAGTCGCTGCGCGCCGAGGCCGAGCGGGCGGCGAACGAGCCGGCCCGTGAGGCCTCGTGGCTCTACGCCCGTGAGATCGTCGACGGGGTCATCGACCACGCCGACGAGATCGACGAGTTGATCGCCCGGCTCGCCCAGGGCTGGACCCTCTCGCGCATGCCCTTGGTTGACCGCGCGATCCTCCGGATCGGGGTGTGGGAGATCCTGCACAACGACGCGGTGCCCGACGGCGTCGCCATCTCGGAGGCCGTCGAGGCCGCCACGTCGCTGTCGACCGACGACTCGGCGGGCTTCATCAACGGGCTCCTCGCCTCCGTCGCGGAGTCCCGCACGACGGCCTGACCCGCCCCGGAGACCTGCTCGGCCCGCCGGATCCCCGTGATCGGACGGGCCGAGGTCGTTCCCGGGGAGGCCGTCCGGCGGGCCGCGCGACGGCCCCTATACTCGTCACGGCTTTTCCTTTAACAGCCGTCCTGTGAGGCGGGGAAGGAGGTCGGTGTGACGGCACGAATCGTGCTCAACGGCGCTGACATCACGCGAGCGCTCACGCGCATCGCCCACGAGATCCTCGAGTCGAACCGCGGCCCCGAGTCGCTGGTCGTCCTCGGCATCCCGACGCGCGGCGTCGCCCTCGCGAGGCGCATCGCCGAGACGATCGCGCGGATCGAGCCGGACGGGCCCCCCGTCTACGCCGGCTCCCTCGACGTGACGATGTACCGCGACGACCTCTCCCGGCACCCGGTCCGCACCCCCGCGCGCACCGCCGTCCCCGCGAGCATCGACGGCCGGACCGTGGTCCTCGTCGACGACGTCCTCTTCTCGGGCCGCACCATCCGCGCCGCGCTGGACGCCCTCAGCGACATCGGCCGTCCGCGGGCCGTGCGGCTGGCCGCGCTGGTCGATCGCGGGCACCGCGAGCTCCCGATCCGGGCGGACTTCGTCGGCAAGAACCTGCCGAGCAGCCTGAGCGAGCGGATCAACGTCCGGCTCGTCGAGACGGACGGCGAGGACCTGGTCGCGATCGAGTCGCAGGCCACCGGCGAGGAGACGGCTCCGTGAAGCACCTGCTCTCGACCCGCGACCTCGACCGCGCGAGCGCGATCGCCCTCCTCGACATCGCCGAGGACATGGCGGACGTGCAGAACCGCGAGGTCAAGAAGCTGCCGACCCTGCGCGGGAAGACCGTGGTCAACCTCTTCTTCGAGGACTCCACGCGCACGCGGATCTCGTTCGAGGCGGCGGCGAAGCGGCTCTCGGCCGACGTCATCAACTTCAGCGCGAAGGGCTCCAGCGTCTCCAAGGGCGAGAGCCTGAAGGACACCGCGCAGACGCTCGCCGCGATGGGCGCCGACGGCGTGGTCGTCCGCCACAGCGCCTCCGGAGCCCCTGCGGTTCTGGCGGCGAGCGGCTGGATCGACGCGTCGATCCTCAACGCCGGCGACGGGACCCACGAGCACCCGACCCAGGCGCTCCTGGACGCGTTCACCATCCGCCGGCGCCTGCACGGCGCCTCCGCGTCCCGCGGCAAGAGCCTCGACGGTGTCGCGGTCACGATCGTGGGCGACGTCCTGCACTCGCGGGTGGCGCGCTCGAACGTCTGGCTGCTGACGGCGCTGGGCGCCGAGGTGACCCTGGTCGCACCGCCGACCCTCGTGCCGGTCGACACGCGCGACTGGCCCGCGACCATCCGCTTCGATCTGGACGAGGCGATCGACACCGGGCTCCCCGACGTCGTGATGCTCCTGCGCATCCAGCTCGAGCGGATGTCGAGCGGGTTCTTCCCCAACGGCCGGGAGTACGCGCGGATCTGGGGCCTCGACGACGAGCGGCTCGCCCGGCTGGGTCCCGATACCATCGTCATGCACCCCGGACCCATGAACAGGGGCGTCGAGATCTCCTCGGCGGCCGCCGATTCGAGCCGCTCCACGGTGCTCGAACAGGTCACGAACGGAGTGTCCGTCCGGATGGCCGCGCTCTACCTGCTGCTGTCCGGCGAACGGGAGGTCCACTGATGAGCACTGCCCAGCCGCTTCAGAGCACGGCGCCGGAGCGGATCCTGATCTCGGGAGCGACGCTCGCCGACGAGTCGACCGCCGACCTGCTGATCGACGGGGGCGTGATCGTCGAGATCGGCGCCGACCTCGACTCGCGCGGGGCCCGCGTGATCGACGCCGACGGCCTGCTGGCGCTGCCCGGCCTGGTCGACCTGCACACCCACCTGCGCGAGCCGGGGTTCGAGCAGAGCGAGACGATCCTCACCGGCACGCGAGCTGCGGCCGCCGGAGGCTTCACCGCCGTCTTCGCGATGGCGAACACCTCGCCGGTGCAGGACACCGCGGGCGTGGTCGAGCAGGTGCAGAGCCTGGGCGAGGACGCCGGCTACGCGACGGTCCGCCCGATCGGCGCGGTGACCGTGGGTCTGGCGGGGGAGTCGCTCGCCGAGCTCGGCGCGATGGCCCGCAGCCGCGCGGCCGTGCGGGTCTTCTCGGACGACGGGAAGTGCGTCTCGGACGCGCTGCTGATGCGCCGCGCTCTCGAGTACGTCAAGGCGTTCGACGGAGTCGTCGCCCAGCACGCGCAGGAGCCGCGGCTCACCGTGGGCGCGCAGATGAACGAGGGCGCCGTCTCCAGCGCCCTCGGCCTGCAGGGCTGGCCCGCCGTGGCCGAGGAGGCGATCATCGCCCGCGACGTGCTCCTCGCCGAGCACGTGGGCTCCCGCCTGCACGTCTGCCACGTCTCGACCGCGGGCTCGGTCGACGTCATCCGCTGGGCGAAGGCCCGGGGGATCGACGTGACCGCCGAGGTCACCCCCCACCACCTGCTCCTCACCGAGCAGGCCGTCGCCGGCCAGGACGGGCCGAGCTACGACGCCCGCTTCAAGGTGAACCCGCCGCTGCGCCGCGACGAGGACGTGCTCGCCCTCCGCGAGGCCCTCGCCGACGGCACCATCGACATCGTCGCCACCGACCACGCGCCGCACCCGGTCGAAGCGAAGGACTGCGAGTGGGACGCCGCGGCGTTCGGCATGGTCGGCCTCGAGAGCGCGCTGAGCGTGGTGCACGCCGCCGTCGTCGAGGACGGGCGGATGAGCTGGTCCGACGTCGCGCGCGTGCTCTCCTCCGCCCCCGCCCGCATCGGCCGGCTCGACGGCTACGACCGCGGCCTCGCCGTCGGGGCCGCCGCGAACGTCGTGCTCTACGACCCGGAGGCGCGACGCCGCTTCTCCGTCGAGGACCTGCGCGGCCGCAGCGGCAACTCCCCGTACCTCGGTCGCGAGCTGCCGGGCCGCGTCGTCGCCACCCTCCACCGGGGCTTCCCGACCGTGCTGGACGGCG